>CAZTEZ010000140.1:0-7772 GCA_964611815.1 uncultured Bacteroidia bacterium
CCGGCAAAAACCTGCACGACCAGGCGCTCTACCACTCGCTCGTGGATTACAACCGCGTCGGCACAGGGCTCATCGAGATTGTATCGAAGCCCGATATGCGCTCGGCGGAAGAAGCGATGGCGTATCTGACGGAGATTCGCAAGATTGTTCGCTTCATCGGCATTTGCGATGGCAACATGGAGGAGGGCTCACTGCGGGGGGATGCCAACGTATCGGTGATGCGCGAGGGGGCCACGGAATTCGGCACGCGGGCTGAGGTGAAGAATATCAACTCGATCTCGAACATCGGGCGTGCGATTCGCTATGAGGTTGAGCGCCAGATCAATCTGATCGAGTCCGGTGGCACCGTGCAGCAGCAGACCCGCACCTGGGACGCCGCCAACGGCAAGACGCACCTCTTGCGCGTGAAAGAAGACTCGGACGATTACCGCTACTTCCCGGAGCCCGACCTGCAGCCCATTCAAGTGACGGACGAGCAACTGGAGCGTCTGCAGAGCGAGTTGCCAAAACTACCACGCGAGCGCTATCTGCAGTACACAACTGAGTTCGACCTACCAGACCACGACGCGACACTCCTCACCGAGCAGCGCGAGTTTGCGGAGTATTTCGAGGCGGTGCTTGAACACACAGACGACCACAAGGCGGTCTCTAACTGGTTGAATGGCAGTGTGAAAGGATACTTGAACGAGCGCGCGTTGGACATCACGGAGTTCTCGATGCCGCCGCAGCAACTGGCGGGCATCATTCAACTCGTAGATAGCGGAAAAGTCAACCTAAGCATGGCGAAAGAGAAGCTCTTCCCCGCCCTGCTCGACGACCCAGCTGCCACTCCCGAGTCCAAAGCCCGTGAGCTCAACTTGATCATGGACGCGGACGAGGACGCGATTTTGGCCAAAATCAACGAGATTCTGGACGCAGAAGAAGAAAAGGTGCGGGTTTACAACGCCGGCAAAGACGGACTCCTCGGTTATTTCGTTGGTCAAATGATGCGCGCCTTCAAGGGCAAGGCCGACCCCAAGCAAATCAACACGCTCTTGCGACAGGAGCTTCACAAACGCAAAGAAGACTAAGCCAACTGCAGTTCATGCAACATATTCTAATTTACATCAACCTACTGATTTTCACGCTCTTGTTCGGGTGTGGCGACGGCAACAGCGCTCAATCGGGTGCCCAAGCAGCCGACGCGGAACCACCGAGTGCAGGTGTAGCACCGGGCAAAGTCGCCTTCAAGATTGAGGGCACTTTGACGGGCGTTCAGGCTCAGGACAGCATTTATTTGTATGACCAGTTTGGCGCAGAATTCCGTCGCATCCAAGGGGTTGCGCTGAATAAATCCGGCGAAAAGGCGACGTTTGAAATGTCTGGCAAAGTGCCTGAAACTGGCGTTTACGTCTTGAATTACGAAGCTCAAGCCGGCCTGGAAGTGATTTTGGGGGAAGATGACCTGGTTACATTTGAGGCTGAGGCCGACAACATTTTCGGCACGGCCAAGTTTGGGGCCAAAAGCCCGCGGAACGCTGACTATCACCAGTTTCAGATGCAACTGGCGCGCTACCAACAGGTGATTCAGCAGAACAACCAGAAAATGCAGCAGGCGCAGCAACAGCGAAATCAACAGTTGATGCAGCAACTGCAGCAGCAGAACCAGCAGGTATTTCAGCAGCAGGGGCAATTCGTGGCGGGCTACCTCGACAAGCCTGGCATTTTGGGCAAAACGGCTACAGTCTTTCAGTTCGAGCCCTACGACCCGAACAAGCATCAGATGTACACCGACGCTAAGGCCTATTACATCGAAGGTTTTATGTCGAGTGCTGACTTCGAAGACCCGCAGCTGGCGTATATCCCGGTGACTTCCAACAAGTTCCAGAGCTATGGCCAGACCATGCTCATGCAATATGGCGTGAGCTACGAGGAGTTCACCTCGGCTGTTGATCGCTACATTGAGCAAACGCCCGAGGACAGCAAACTGCGCAAACTGCTGCTCTATGCCACCGTCAACGCGGCGGCCAACTCACGCCGCCACCCGAGCCAACTGGACATTTATGTGCTGTATGCCAAGCGGTTTACTGAGGAGTTTCCGGAGGATCCGTTCACTGACAAAGTGAGCGGCGATGTCGAGAAATACGGGAAAACGATGATCGGCAGCAAGGCGCCCGATATCGCGCAAACCGACCCTGATGGCAACCAGCGCAAGCTTTCGGACGTGAAAGGTAAGGTCATTCTCGTGGATTTCTGGGCGAGTTGGTGCGGCCCCTGCCGTCGCGAAAACCCGCGCGTAGTGAAGCTTTACCAGCAGTACAAGGACAAAGGCTTTGAAATTTTCAGCGTGAGCCTCGACAAAAGCAAAGACAAGTGGCTGCAGGCCATTCAAGCTGATAACCTGACGTGGGACAACCACGTTTCTGACCTTCAGGGCTGGCAGAATGGTGCGGCGCAGAATTACGGCGTCAGTTCGATTCCGTTTACCCTACTCTTGGATGAAGAGGGGCGTATCATTGCAAAAAACGTACGCGGCCCAGCGCTGGATGCCAAACTCAAAGAGCTGCTCGGCTCGTGATGCACGCGAGCTATGGCGAGTTTTTTCACGGCCGCTGTCTTTGATGCAGAAGCGATCAGTAAGCCGCTGATTCGCAGCGCCTTGAATGAGTATAATCTGCAGCATTGGCCGGAAGACTACCCCTTCGCGCTACTGTGGGCACCGCTGCACGAGAACTGGGAAACGCTGTTTTTGATCATCGATGGCTTTGAGAGCGACGACGATGCCTTCGACGCTCAACTGGGATTTCTCACCGATAGCGACAACGGCTTATTGCCGCACTTCAGTAGCTATCTACCTGAGGGCCAATCGCTCTGGCTCACTGCGGCACATCGCAAGGGCGGACATGTGCAAGTGAGCGAATACACCAGAATTGGCAAAGAGGACCGCACGAATCTCGGGCACACCATCGTTCGCGTGCAGCAAGAGGGCGATGCACCCGAACAGATCACGATGCACAAAATGACACCCGCTGAGGGCGAGGCCGCAAATTCGCCGGCAGAGCAGCTCTTACGCGCTGATTTCCAGACGCTAGAGCCTAGCATGTGGCTCGAAGAAATGACCGGTATCAAGCTCAGCCTCGTGGGGAAGGTCAATCGCAAGTTGTCGGAAGTTGCAAAGCACGTTTACCCGTGAGATAGCTCGCTTTCGCAGTATAATTACTTGATAACAACGAACTTACCCTGGCGTTTATCGCCGGAGTTCTTGTCTTTGACGACGAACACGTAAATACCGCGGGCGATAATCTGGTTGTCCTGCGAGAGCAGATCCCAAGCGTGCTCGCCACCGCTGAAGCGCGTTTCTTCCGCATCGGAGTAGGTTTCCGTCCAGCGCACGTTGCTGCCATCGTACTCGGTGGCGTCGTGCTCCAGCACGTCAATCAGGTCCCCAGCGACCGTGTAGATACGGATTTCAGCGCGCTCGGGAATGTTCGCGAACATGATGCGGCGGTCTTCTTCCGACTCGCTCGCACCCTCCCAGCTCGCGCTGCCGTAGTAGGGGTTCGGGTAGACGAAGGGGTCTCCATTCGCAAAGTTGTTGTTGGGTGGGCGGCCGGTAAACACGCGCTTGAGGTTAGCCAAGCGGCTGGTTTCCAGCGACTCCAAGTTGGCCTCGGGTTCACCCTGGTCGAAGGCCGTTAGCGCCACGCCATGCTGCCAGCCATCGGGAATCTCGTCGATCACATAGCGGTAATGGTACTCGACCGGGTCGTCTTCAAAGGTTACGGGCTCCTCCAGGCGAACACCCGTAAAACCATTGTCGAGCCCGACGCGGTTGCCGGAGCTGTCCCAACGCGCGACCAGCCGCAACGCCGCGCCGATGTCATTTTCGCCCTGCACGTCCCAGCCAGGCTCGGTCATATAAACGCGGTAGCCCTCGAAATCGCGGCGTTTAGAGATCGGGTCGACGGACGTTTCGGCGTTATCAGACCAATAGATCGTGATCTGGTTATCATCGGCTTCGAAACGGGTGTCCGGAATGGCCGGTGGCGAAGGCAGGATGTAGCGCGTAATTCTGCCATTGCCATCGGCATCTTCACCCGGATCGAGCTGGCCGTTAAAGTTGGCGTCTTCACCGTTGTAGGCCGATTGCGCCCAGGTCAGATTCTCCTCAAGGTTAGCGCGTTGCGCGTCTGAGTCAGCGGTTGGCGGTTCGCCGGTATCGACCTTACGCGCAAACACACACGCAAAAGCGACGTTGATGGACTCGCCCGGCATGAGCGTCACATAGGGCCCAGCCGATAGCAAAATCGAGCGGTTGGACGGCGCCTTCAATGTTTGCTGCAGCTGAGGCCAATCTTCGTTGTTCTGCAGGCCGTCGGCCAGGCGCTCGTAGCGTTCGTTGTCGTTGTTGGGCGTGCCCAGCGCCGAGCCAAAATCACGAAACGACCAAGAGTTGTAGTGCACCTTGAAGCTGGTATCTACATCTGGGTGCAGGAACACGCCATTCTTTTCGGAGCCCAAGTACTTGAATCCCATGTAGCTTTCGGTACGCCCAATATCGCCAGCAGCATCAAACTCATAAGCCAGGTGGTCGTCTTCCAGGTAGCCAGAGCCGCCTTTGTTGTAGAACGCGCTGCCACCCGAGCCTGCGGCCGTCACAGCTACGTTGCGGATCACCGGGTCAAGCCAGTAGCCAACGTAGACGTTTTGCCAGACATCATTACTGTTATTCGTGATCGTGAAATTGAGAATCGTGAAAAAATCCGCAAACGCGAAGTTCCAGTTATATGACTCGAAGTTGACCTGCGCGCCCAGCGGGCCGTTTTCCAGCCCCTGAATCTGAATAGACGTCCCGGGAACAGTCACATTCTGGTCGCTAAAAGTCGAGACAAAGTCCTGGTGCGAGACCGCCGCCGGATCGTAGCGCGGGTTGTCAAGCAGGCTGGAGCGCTCGTTGAGTTGCGAACCGACTTCGGTCGTCCATTCGTAACCGGCTTTGCCAGTCGAATAGCCGCTGGGGTCATCTACGGCACCAGTTGAAACGACGACGCCCTTGCCAGGCACATCGGCACCGACCCAAATACCGCCCTGAAACAGGTGTTCAACATTCGAGTTGGCAGGAAATTCGGCAGAGGGGTAGTTCAAGAGGTTGTAAGACCCCCGAAAAGCGTTGCCGATCATACCAAGGTTGTTGATCGTCATGCGCACGTTGCTGGCGGTGGTCAGTTTCTCTTCGAAACTCTGCGCCGACAAGCTCAGGGGTAGCGTCGCAACGGCAAGAATGAGCGTGAAAATGCGGATTTTCATGCCTGCTAAAATAGGTCAGGCACCAACGTGGCGGTGGGGCCGTGTGTTAAGATTTGATGAAACGTACGCTCCGACTGGCGCCCGATGCTGTGCGCACGTTCAGGATGTACAGGCCTGCGGGCAGGTGCGAGACATCCGTGCGATACAACTCGCCGGCTTGATTGACTTCGTTCGTCAGCAACTCACGGCCAGTGTAATCCATCACACTAAACGTCAGTGCCTTGGTGCCCTGAATGTCCGTAAACACACGCAACTCATCATTCACCGGATTGCCCAAAAGACGCAATTCAGCAAGAGCTTGAGTTTCGGAGCGATTAGCAGGCGTCACGTCCGTAAACGCAAAATCGGCGTAGACGGGCAGGTGGTCCGACATGTTATACAGCGCCGCAGCGACTGTGCTAGGCACTGCCGAGGTCGAAGTCACGGTGCCGTTGTAGAAGCTACCATCCTGACCAACAGTCGTATACGTGCCGTCAATGTACTCGATTCCTTCCGTGCCGGTTTCGATGACATCGCTGATGAGGATGAAATCGAAACGGTTGTCCGACCCACCCGACGAGCCGCCATCAGACTCCTGAACGGTGCGCGTCGACTGGGTGTGGATGCTCGCGAATGTGCTACTTGTCCAGTCGCCTGGCGTGTTGATGGGGTCGTTAAAGCCGATGATGCTGCTCGTAGGGTTCAACATCGCGCCGTACGGATCCTCTGTGCTCTCGTAAATATTGAAATCGCCCATCACGAAGGCATTAGTGATGCTGGGGTCATTCTCGAAGAAATTCATGATTGAATTCACTTGGGTCAGGCGCTTTGCCTCATCTGAACTGGAATTGCCCGCCTTCAGGTGCACGGCAACGATGCGAAAAAAGGTCGTATCGCCGGCTGCCAGATCATTGTCGTTATAATAGAAGGTGTAAATCTGAGTCGACCGCGGCGAAGTGTTCAGGACATCAATGGCATCAAACGTGAGCTTGTTTTTGTCGTAAAACAGCATGTTCGTAATGCTGCTGCTGCTCTGCTCGACCATCGTCACACGGTCGAAGCGCTCCACACCGCCGGTGTTCAGCACGTTGTTCAAGATACGCGTGGCGTACACGTCATTTTCGATAATCTCCTGCACGCAAAGCACGTCCGGGTTGGTGTAGTCAATGATGCTCGTCAGTTGCTGGTCTTTGCAGCTCACATCGCAGAACTGATTGTTCGAGCCGTAGCGCAAGACGTTGTAAGTCATAAAACGCAGGGTGTCTTGAGCGCAGAGGCTGAGGGTCGTAAACGTCAGGACGATAATGAGAAGTAGTCGTTTCATAATGTCAAGTTTTAAGGTCGCATCCCAATTTAGTGGATGCCATGCAGATGCAGTTAAGTTGGCAGGTTAAGGCAGGGTTGTTTTTGGTAGAATGTGGCGTTCGGCTCAGTCCCAGAAGCGGTTGGCATTGCGGAGCTTCTGAATATCGCCACGGGTAGATCGCCCGGCCATGATCAGTGCGAGAACCGCCAGGACAAGTGCCACCGGCCCGAACTCAAAGCCGATGCTTTTCACGGCATAGCCCGCGTTTTGCAAATCGGCCTGGAACAGGAACACGAACAGGCTGACCAACACGGCGCTGAGTATCAGAAATACGGCCGACAGGTTGATAAAGCGCAACTGCGTGCGACGCTTGCGGTAGTTCCAGAGCGCTACGAACGGTAGCACCACACCAACGATCAGAAAGCCAGCCAACAAATTGGGTGGCACCGTGAGCTCCGCACCATTGGACAGAGGCGCTTCCAGCCCGCGCCCCTGAAGAACGATGAGTTCGTTCTGATTCTCAGGCGTTTCTGCCACGACACTCACGAGCGGCAAAAATTGCAGCGCGACAACCAAACCAATGGCCACAAGCAGCAAGAGCGTCTGCGGGCGCATGAATTCGGGGTCTTTGAAGAAGGGCGGTTGGGACATACCGAACGGTCGATTAACTTAGAGGCGATACGCTGCGTTAGCTTTGCGTATAGACATGGGCGAAGTTAGGCGTTTTTTCGCACTTCTTCGCCCACCTCAACCGCCTAACACCACTCCTATGAATGAAGTTTATATCGCCGACGCCTGCCGAACGCCCATTGGCCGCTATGGTGGCGCTTTGAGCAGTATCCGCCCCGACGACCTGCTTGCGCATGTCATCAAAGCGATTCTCGAGCGCAACCCCAGCCTCGATGCCGCCGCCATTGAGGAGGTGTACTCGGGTGCAGCGAACCAGGCCGGTGAGGACAACCGTAACGTCGCACGCATGGCACTGCTGTTGGCCGGGCTGCCGGAAACCGTTGCAGGCGTGACAGTTAACCGCTTGTGTGCCAGTGGACTGGAGGCCGCGACACAAGCCTACCGCGCCATTGCCATCGGTGAGGGCGAGCTGTATCTGGCGGGTGGCGTCGAGAGCATGTCGCGCGCACCGATGGTCATCGCCAAAGCGCTCAAAGCGTTTTCGCGCAACGCCGAGATGTACGACACGACC
>CAZTEZ010000141.1:0-7702 GCA_964611815.1 uncultured Bacteroidia bacterium
TCGCCCACCACGGCCGTCTGCGTGCCACGCAACATGGCCGGAAGCGCGCGCTCCACTGCACACTGCGAGGCTTCATCGAATACAACTAAATCGAATAGCCCGGCATGCATTGGGAATACCGCCGAGACGGTTTCTGGCGAGGCCAGCACGCAGGGCATCAGGTGGTCTAGCCCGCTGTCCCAGGCTTGCTCTATAAGTTGCCGCAGCGGCCAGATCAGCCGGCGCTTGTTCACTTGATGGCGGATCTCGCGGTAGGTGACCGGGTTGCCGAGCCGGTTATACGTCTGGCGACCAATGGCTTGCGTTTGAAGCGTGTGCAGCACCAGTTCCTGCGCGAGTGCCATTCGGCGTTGCCATCGCGTTTGCAATAAGGAAATTCGCTGTTGATAGTGCGGGTTTTCAGGCTGTAAGAGCGTGGGGTAGGCTGCCTCAGCCTGGGCTAACCAGTTGCGATACAGCGCCTGCTCAGTCTGCTGCCATGCATCTTGAAAATCGAGCGGCAGACGAGGCTGCAAGCGAACCTCGAACAACTGTTGAGCTTCTTCGGGCAAATCGACGATCAATTGATCCGCAACAAGTATGCGCTCGTGATCGGTCTTCGCAGTAGATTGTAGCTTTTGCGCGAGCGTTCCGCAGGCCTTCGACGAATCAAAGGTCTCCAGCATTTCTCGCTTCAATGCATTACCAAAGAATTGCTCGATCTTTATGAGTCGGTCTGACCAAACTCTCGATTTGTTTTGAATAAACCGTGCACCCTTAAGCGCATCGTTGATTGCGTCCGTCAGTGTGTTGTCCTGTCGCAATCGCAGAGCCGGCAACGACCAGGTCGTATACTGTCGAAGTTCTTGTGAGAGCTGAATGGCTTTATCTGCCAAACTGAGCTGTCTTTTAATAATATCTGTCGACTCATGCTGATAAAGATTGCTAAATATCAGTACTATTGATCGATTTTTTGATAAGGCTTTAAAATCGGACAGCACTCTCAACTCTTGTTGAAGTGTTGCCAGGTTAAGCCCCTTCCAAACCAGACCTTTCTCCTTCGAAAACGCTTTCAATTCGCGTCTGGCAGACCTGTATTGGGTATCCAGTCTGGCTGCGAGTTGCCCCTGTTTTTGCATGTAGTACTTTAACGATTCAAGCAGATGATCTACCTGCCCAATGTCGGCAAGTTTGACCAGATCAAAACGTTCTATTTGGCGTGTTAACTCTCGGAAGCGAACTACCTGTTCATCGAAAGCCTCTGTTCGCGGATCCTGCAGCCACAGTTCCAGCGCTTCTCGGAGTTCCGTCCTGGTTTGTAGACTCGTCAGGATTTCGATTAGCCCTTCGAGTTGCGCGTTGAATTCGGGTTCATGCGGCAGGAAACGCCCATCGCTGGTCGTCAGAACCGCCTGTGCCTGGTGGAGCTGTGAACAAATTTCCGGGAGGGTGTCCACGAGTTGCAGCCACTCCTGGCGCTCCTGGCTGTTGAACGTGGACAGTCGGCGGCGTTCTGCCCACGGATGTGATGGCTGCAGTACGTCTGTATACGCCCAAAGCTCTTGTAGCTGAACCCTGAGTTCAGGTAAATCTGCTGCGCATAAAGTTTTGACCTCGAACGGTATGGCGATTTCAGGCAACTGCTTGTCAATGCGCTGATAGAGCTCCAGCACGTTCAAGCCACACCCCTGGGACGTTACGGCCGCCTGCCCATACTCGCCCATAGCGGTTAACTGCTGGTTGATCTGCTCAGTCAACGTCTCATACTCCGCCTTAGCACGTTGGATGTCAAAGCCAGCGTGTCGCCGTTCCAGTTCAGGCAAAGCCTCTAGGAAACGGGAAAGCTTACCGTAAACGGCCGCCCGGTCGTTTCGAAAATCGTGAATCAAATACGCGAAGGCACCGAAATTGAGCTGCGAAAGTCGCTCGAAAACGACTTCAAGCGCGGCCCGCTTCTGTGAGACGACCAGCACCCGTTTGTTGCGCATCAGATAATCTGCCACCACATTGACGATCCACTGCGATTTGCCCGTCCCGGGCGGCCCCTGCACACTTATCGAAGCCCCAGAGCGCAGCGCCCGATGCGCCCGCAGTTGCGAGTCATCAGACGGCAGGCAGAGGTATTCATCCTCAGGCAGTTGGGCGAGGTCGGCAGGCTGGGGAGGTGTGGTATTCAGTGCCGGCAGCTGACCGCCCTCCAGCAAGGTTTCGTAGTCCTGCAAAAGCGTTGCATCCGACTGTGGAAACACGCCCAGCACCGCATAGGGCTGTAACTTCAGTACGCCCTGCTGAAACTGCTCGGCCGTGGATGCAAGCAGCTCCCGATAGGGCTTCACATGCTGGCGATGCGTTCCGCTCTGGAAGTCAAGCCGCAAGTCAAAGTCGCGTATTAGCGCGTAGAGCCGATTGAGCAACTGCTGCAAATCGTCCGATTCGGCAATCGGATCGGCTGACCAGAAGCCTTCTGGAATGCGCGTATCCGTGTAGCGTTCATAGGCCCTCAAAAACACGGGGTTCCACACGCTCTGCCGCCCTTCGCGCGGGTGGAGCGACCAGCGTGGCCGGCCATCTTTGCGCACCAGCTGCATCGGCAGGAGCATGAGCGGCGCCCGGCAGATGCTGCCGTCCGCAAACTTACCCTCGATGTAAGGGTAGGCCAGGAAGAAGTCGTAGAGCCCGGTTTCGGCTTCAGTCAGCTGGAGTGTGCGGTGGATTTTACGCAGGCGCGCATCGAGTTGGTCGGTTTGCTCCGCGCGTTCTGACACCTGTCGAATCAGCGGCGTTTTGTGCCCGCGCAGCGCCGACCACAGCAGCTCGTCTACGCTTTTGCCTTCGATGTAGGAAAAGCTCTCGAGGTCGAAATCGCGCCGGGCAGACAGCCGCAGGTGTTTCAGCGCACGGTTGCGCTGGCTGAGGTCGGTTAGGCGCCGCTGATACGCTCGGATGTGTTCGTGGGTGAGCAAGGGCGCACGCTGTTCAGAAGTCGATGGTGTAGCTTGCTTCGCCGGTGTTGTTGCGGTTGCCGCGGAAGCTCGGCCAGTGGACCAAAGAGCGTTTGCCACCAGCAGGCAGGCCCATTTTGTAGGCATGAAGCTTGCCAGTACTTGTGGCGATAATTACCTCTAATTCGCCGTCATCATTTACATCGCCCATAAACATGGCCGCTTCAACTGGGCCCGGCGCCTTCCGCTTCACGAACTTGTTCTCATTGAGCTCGATCGAAATGACGTCTCCGCCCTCGGTAGCCATCATCATAAATCGATCGCCCGATGTGGATTCGAAATATACCGGCGTTGCAGAGACTCGCGCGTTGGTAGGTGCATAATACTTCTGCTCATCCGACTTCAGCGTCATCACTTTATGGCCGTCATCAAATTCCCTGGTCTCCAGATTGTTGCTAGACAGTTGGGCGAAATAGATGACATCATCCTGGCCCCACCAGCTTGAACTCGCAACAATATGTTGATCCACCCCCAGAAGCGGGCTAGCAAACAAACCCGTGATGCCACCGCTGGGGATGCTGAAATTCGCCTGAATGCGCTCGTGGCCGTTATGGTCGAGCAAATGAACGGTCGAATAGCTCTCGCTGAAGAGGATCACTTTTTCGTTTTCGTCTGAGACGTAAACCGTTGGCGAGCTGTGAATGCCGCTGTAGGTATCAAACTGCCAGAGCGCCTCGCCGGATTTCCCACCAACTGCATAGAGATGTCCGCCGCCTTCGGGGTTGTATTTTGGGTGCGAGCCGCCGACATTGCCCGTACCGATAATCGCGTCTTTGACTCCATCTTTGTTGAGGTCTGTCAATGCAGCGCTGCCCATAAACAAGCCTTTTGCAGGTGGGGTAAACTGCCAGATGAGCTCACCGTTTTTGCCACTGACAGCCAACACGCGCCCTTTATCCTCATCGCCCACAGTCTTCACAGCCACCACGACATCCGGCACGCGGTCGCCGTTTAGGTCGGCAGCAGCCGGCACACCTTCAAACGCACCCTCGGCCTGGTGTTTCCAGTTGATGTCTCCACTCTTGCGGTTGTAGCAAAACAACTCTCCGCCATCGTTGCCAAACACGACCCGCTTTTCATCGACATACACACCGCAAACGTCTTTGTCATCTGCATTGGAGTAGCCGTCGAGGTTGCCAAACGTACGGAGCAGTTTTCCGGTTTTGCCGTCAATTTCATGCACGCCATCCTTGGCGTCGTCGCCCGGCGCACGTTTGTCACCGTTTGAGCCGATGTAGATCTTCCCATCCACCAGCGTCATATTGGTGCGGTAGGTTGTGATGCCGATTTCCGTTTCCCAAAGCTGGTCGGGAAGGGGCTGATCGGCACTGCTGGGGTTGCTTAGCTCGGCTTGTTGTTGCGCCAAAGCAGAAATTGCAAGCATCAAAAAGAGCAGTGAAAGCAGGTGGGTACGCATATTTTCTGAGTCAACTATCAACTGTGAACTAACAAAAAATGCGTGATTGTTGCCAACCACGCATTCGTAAGTTATTGCAAACGAGTTGCTTATTTATTCTTGTCTTTCTTCGTCTTGCCTTTGGTGCCCGTAGCGATGGCTACTTCTTCCTGTTTGATCGCCTGGCGACGGATCAGGTCGAGCGAGATGGGGCTGGCGATGAAAATCGAGCTGAGCGTACCGACGATGATGCCGATAATCAGCGCGAACATGAAGCCTTGGATCGATTCGCCACCGAAGAAGAACAGAATCAGTGCCGTGAGCAGCGTCGTCAGTGAGGTGACGATTGTACGCGAAAGCGTGTCGTTAATCGCTCGGTTGTAAAGCACGCTGAGCTTGGAGCTCGTCTTGTCTTCGCGCACCACTTCGCGTATGCGGTCGAACACCACCACCGTATCGTTAATCGTGTAACCGACGATGGTCAGCAGGGCAGCGATGATCGGCTGGTTGATCTCTACCGAGAAGGGCAGGGCATCAATTTGGCCTAGGATCGAGAAGATGCCCAGCACCACCAGGACGTTGAACGTCAGCGAAGACAGAGCGCCGAGACCGTACTGCCAGTAGCGGAAGCGGATGAAGACGTACAGGAAGATGACAATGAGGGCGAAGAGAACGGACGAAATCGCAGCGTTCTGGATGTCCTTCGCAATCGTGGGGCCGACTTTCGTAGCGCCCAGCAGGTCTGTCTTCTTCACACCGAACTGCGCCAGGCCTTCCAGTAGGCGCGTCTGCACCTTCTCATCGGCAGCTTGGGCGCCTTCGCCAGAAACGTCGGCGAGGTAGTTGGTCGTAATAATGTACTCGTTCTCACCACCCACCGTGCGAACAACCGGCGTTTTGTTTTCGAACTTGGCAGCGAGCACACTTGAGACTTCCTCAGCCGGCGGCTGGTTATCGTTGAACTCCACGCGGTATTGGCGGCCACCTTCAAGGTCGACACCCAGGCGGAAGCCCTGCGTCGAGAACATGACAATGCTGCCGATTGCGATGATACCCGCAACGATGTAGGCGGTCTTGCGACCGTCGACAAACGCACGTTTCATGTGGTCGAACTTGCGTGTAACGGCGTTGTCGCCAAAGGTCAAGTCTTTCGCGTTGGGGCGGTTGGCCACCCACTCGAGGATGAAACGCGTGACGAGCAGCGCTGAAATCAGTGTGGTAGCGATACCAATCATCAACGTGACTGCGAAGCCTTTGATCGGGCCCACACCAAATGAGAACAGGATGACACCCGTCAGGAAGGTCGTGATGTTGCCATCGACAATCGCCGAGAGGGCGTTCTGGAAACCGGAGTTAATCGCGCCTTTGATCGATTTGCCTGCGCGCAGTTCCTCGCGTATGCGCTCGTAAATCAGCACGTTGGCATCCACGGCCATACCCATACTGAGTACGATACCGGCGATACCCGGCAGCGTAAGCACGACGTTGAGGGCGCTCATGACACCCACGACGAAGAACAGGTTGATGAATAGCGCCACGTCAGCGATGAGGCCCACGCGTTTGTAGTACAGCAGCATGAAGACGATCACCGCAATAAAGCCTGCAATGAACGAAATAAAGCCTTTGCTCACGGTTTGTGCGCCGAGCGTCGGGCCGACGTACTCTTCGCCTTCGATACGGGCCGGGGCGGGGAGCTTACCGGCTTTGAGGATGTTCGCAAGGTCTTGTGCTTCTTCAAGGTCGAAGTTGCCGGTAATCTGTGTGCTACCGCCAGAAATCTGATCCTGAACAACGGGGTGCGAATAGACCAGGCCATCAAGTGCGACCGCGACGTCCTTCTTAATGTTCTCTTTCGTCAGCTTCGACCAAATCTTGGCGCCCTTGCCGTCCATGCGCATGAGCACTTCCACTTGGCTCGTCTGGTTGTTGACATTCACGCCGGTTTCAGTAACGTACTCACCCGTGAGGAGGGCCTCGTCCTGGCGGTTGGTTTTGATGGCGATGAGCTCGTGGTGATCTTTCAGCGGATCCGTCTCGTTGTCAACGTCTACCGCCTTGGCCGTCCACAAGAACTTCATGGTGGCCGGAATCAAACGCTTGATTTCGTCGCGGCGCAGCCAGTCGTTCACATCAGCCGTGTCAGCCGGTTGCGCATAGCCCACAACAGAAGTCTGTTCGGCGCGAAAGCCCTGAACGACCTGTGAGTTTTGCGCCTGCATCGGCTGCTTCAACATTTTGAAGAAGGGATTGTTTTTGTTGAATTCCTCCAGCGTATTCTCACCGGCTTTGGTGGTGTCGTCGTCTTCATCGCCAGCGCCGGCCAGTGGGTCAGCGTCTTCTTCGGTGTCGCCATCTGTGTCAGCCTCAGCAGTTGCTTCTTTTTCGTCGCCGTCTTCCGATTCCTCGGCATCAGCATCCTCTTCTTCGTTGGCTTCATCTTCAGCCTCAGCCTCATCGGCATCTTCCGTCTCGGTTTGGTCAGCCTCAGGTGTGTTGCCAAGCGGATCGGCACCGAGCGGGTCGAAATCATCAGCTGCAGCTTCATCTGCCGGCGTGTCTTGCATCAGACCCTCGGCTTTGGCGATCTCTTTGACTTTCTCGTTGATGCGCAGGATGGTCGGCTGAGCTTCAGCGTAGCTCCAGGTGGGCCAGAATTCCAGCTTGGCCATTTTGCGCAGCAGCTCAGACACACGCTCTTGGTCGCGCACACCCGGCAGCTCTACGATAATTCGGCCGTTGCCCTGGCTCTGAATGTTGGGCGAGGCAACACCGTAGGCATCAATCCGTTGACGCAGAACCGTGAGGGTGTTCTGAACAGCCGCCTTGGCTTCCTCGCGGAGTTTGTCGAGATAGGCGTCGTTGGGGTCGTTCAGACCCAAGCCGGTCTTGGGGCCGTAGAAGTAGTCGGCCAGCTTTACGTTCTTTTTGCGCTTTTGCAGCGCCTCGTAAAACAAATCGACGAAGTTCTCGTCGCGCTGGGCAGCCATCTGGCGGGCATCTGCAAGCGATTGCTCAAAAGCGGAGTCGATGGCGGCCGGGCGAGCAATAGCGCGCAGGATATCGTCTACCCCAATTTCCATGGTCACGAACATGCCACCCTGGAGGTCGAGGCCCAGCGCCAGCGAGCGCTTCACCATGTTCTTGTAGTCCTCGCGAACCTGTGGGTCGGTGAGCACCGAGTCGCGCTGTTCTTGCGGCAGCTCGTTCACGTAGTTGTCGAAGCCCACACGCTCGAACGTCCAGTAGATGTTCCAGGCGCAGATGAGCGCGAAAATCGTCAGTAAGACGAGGTAAGTATTCTTATTCTTCATGGGAATGCCCTGTT
>CAZTEZ010000142.1:0-4850 GCA_964611815.1 uncultured Bacteroidia bacterium
TGCATCAGCGAGGTGGCCGAGGCCAGTTTCTCGCCCGTGGCGCGTCCGGTGGCTGATTTCATACTGAGCGATAGCGTCGTTGGCACCGGCGAACTTGTGACGCTGACGGAGCAATCCTTTAACGCCGACACCTACCTCTGGACGCTCGGCGATGGCACGACCAGCACCCGCCCGGTGTTCGAGCATGCCTATTCGCTGCCCGACACGTACCGCGTGAGTTTGCGTGCAGCCAACGGGCTGTGCGCCGATAGTATCAGCAAGCAGATTGTCGTGGAGGGCTGGCGCCTGGAAATCCCGACGGCCTTTTCGCCCAACGGCGATGGCTTGAACGACGACTACGCCCCCATCGCTCAGGGGCTTGAAGCGCTGCGCTTTCAGATCTACAACCGCTGGGGCACCCAGGTGGCCAGCTTCAGCGACGGAGAGGCGTGGGATGGCCATGGGGAAGACGGCGCCTGCCCGGAAGGCGTGTACATTATCACCGTGCAAGCGCGTCGACCGAATGGGGAGCAGCTCGAGGAGTCGCGCACCATCACACTGGTGCGCTAGTCTGAAAGCGTTTATTCGGCGCCGGTATTCGGATCGCTGTGGCGCGGGTCGGTCACGAACTCGTGGTCGGTGAGCGTTTTCAGGAAGTTGATGATGTCCTGCTTTTCCTGCTCGTTCGCGTCCGGCACCTGGCGCACAAACAGGCTCTTGTTCGGGTGAAACTTGTTGCCCGTCGTGTAGTGCTCGAGCACGCCCTCAAGATCCGGAATATGCCCGTCGTGCATGTAAGGCGCAGTCAGCTCGATGTTGCGCAGGGTGGGGGTGCGAAACTTGCCCTTATCGCGCTCGCGGCTGGTGATTTCGAAACGACCTTTATCAGGGTAGTCTTCAAAAAGGCCGTTGTTGTGGAAGTTCTCGTCCGTAAACAGCGGCTCCGTGTGGCAGTGGAAGCACTCGAATTTCTCGGAGTTGAACAGCCTTAAACCGCGCCTTTCGCTAGGGGTGAATATGCTGGAGTCCTTCGTCACCCAGAAGTCATCGAACTTGGAGCGACCGCTGATGAGCGTCCGCTGGAAGTTTGCCAGTGCACGGATGATGGCTTGCGTGCTGGGTTCGGACTGGTACGCTTCCTCGAAAAGCGTGACGTATTCCGGCACAGTGGCCAGATACGCCTCGATTTCATCGAAGGTCATGTCCATCTCGTTGTGCGCCTGAATGGGCACAAAGGCCTGGTTTTCCAGACGATGCACACCGCCGTCCCAGTTCAGGTTCTGCACATAGGCCGCGTTGGTCAGCGTCGACGCATTGCGATTCGCCGTACGCCCAAACACGCCGACGGCCAGTGGGTCGGGTGTCGTAAAGGCACGCTCCTGAAGGTGGCAAGAGCCACAGCTGATCGTGCCATCACGCGATAGGTTGGGGTCGTAGAAGAGCTTGCGTCCCAACTCCACGCTTTTTTGGGTGATGGGGTTGTCCTCCAGGCCGCGCACTTCCGGGAAGTGCTCCGGCGTTTGGAGGTCATACATCTCGGGTGCGGCGGGTTCATCGCCATCGTGATTGCAGCCGCTTATGCTCAGCCCGCTCCAAGCGAGCAGCAGGACGATTAGGAGGCGATATGTGCGGGTATTGATCAAAATGAATTACTGTACTAAAATAAGGAGTAAACGCCTTAACGCAGCCGTGGCGTGCCATTTCGGCAGGAATTTAGAGGCGATATAAGCGGTGATGAGCGCCAGATCAGTCTACTGACGGAATTGGTACGTTGTCGATGCGGCTGAAAAACCAGGCGTTGCCCATGTTGCCGCTCACGGTCTGTACCAGCGCAGGATCTTCGCCAACGGTGTGGAAGGCACCGACTTCGTAAACATCCAGGCGGTCATCGAGGCGGCTGGCCGGCCAGAGCATCTCTTTGATGTCTACATCCAGAATAAACTGGGTCTCTTCGCCCTCGCGAATCTCAAACGCGTGTTGCGGGGCGGTGAAATCGTAGGTCTTATAGTGGTCGTCTAAGCCCAGGTGGTAGACCATCTCGGCACGGTCTTGGTCGAAGGCGTTATCAGAAGAATCGGCAAAGCCCAGCAAGCTCTGGACAATAAAGCCCGGGCCCATGCCCCAGTTCATGTTGCGCGAAGGGTGCAGCGGGTGGTCGGGGTCGTTCACGTAGGGCGAGCCATCGCCCGTGTTGCGGTCTGCGGTGATGCCCACGCCAAAACGCACACCTTTGTAGCTACCCGCCTGCACGCCGGGGTAGCGCAGAAACTCGCCACCTGCATGTGCCGTTTTACCAGTGCCCGGTTTTTTGCCGAAGGGCAGGTGGTTTTCGGCGAAGTCGACAAAAGCAAGGGTGTCAAGTACGGCTTCCGTGCCGTCTTCACCTACAAGGGTCACATCGCTGACGTAGAATTTGTAGGTCTCGAACTCAAAGTACATGCTGTCTTCCTGTATGAAATACGGGAACTGCACGAAAAACTCCTGCCCGCCAAAGTAGCCCTGGAAGACGAGCTCAAAGGCGGTGTTGGGCTGCGGTTCAGGATCTGGGTCATCGTTGCAACTGCTGGCCATCAGCAGCGTGGCCATGAGGCCGGCGAGAAGTAGGTGTGTGAGTTTCATGGTACTATCAGCGCGTTTCTGGTTGGTTTATTACAAGTTACAAGATATCTGAAACGATAACGCATGACTGTGCTCAACCGTGTAATCTACATCACAAACCGTAGTTTCGGCGGCTTTTTCGTTATTTCGCCACGCGAGTCTTTCTTGCGAACGCAACTATGGTCAACAACAAACGTGTGGTGGTAGTATTGCCGGCCTACAACGCCGAGGCGACGCTCGAGCAAACCTACCGCGAAATCCCGTTCGATATCGTGGACGAGGTCGTGCTCGTCGACGACCGCAGCTCAGACCATACCGTCGAGAAGGGCCGAACGTTGGGCATTAAACACATCGTGGTGCACGAACAGAACCGCGGCTATGGCGGCAACCAGAAGACGTGCTACACCAAAGCGCTGGAGCTGGGCGCAGATATCGTCGTCATGCTACACCCCGACTACCAGTACACCCCGCTGCTCATCGAGGCCATGGTGTACCCCATCGCCAGGGGGCTGTTTCCGGTGATGCTCGGCTCGCGCATACTCGGCAAAGGGGCTTTGCGCGGCGGCATGCCGATGTACAAATACATCGCGAATCGGTTTTTGACGGCATTTCAGAACCTCATGATGGGTCAAAAACTCGCAGAATACCACACCGGCTATCGGGCGTTTTCGCGCGATATATTAGAAACCCTGCCACTCGAAGAAAACTCCGACGACTTCGTTTTCGACAACCAGATGCTCGCGCAAATCGCCTACGCCGGGCACACTATCGGCGAAGTGACCTGCCCAACGAAGTATTTCCCAGAAGCGAGCAGCATCAACTTTCGTCGCAGTACGAAGTACGGTTTAGGCGTGCTGAGTACATCACTAAAATACCGGCTGAACAAGTGGGGGCTATTGCGTTCTCAAATATTTGACTTTGAGATGGGCAAGCGTTCGAACTAAAGTAGTAAAACCCTTTAGTTAATTTGATTCATGACCATCCGATCATAAATACGGTCGCCAAGGTATGTGCGCACCCAAATCAAGGGTTTTGCATATTTACCTTTCGCGTAGCGAGTCTTTGGTTTTTTGCTGCGCACGGCATTCGCAATCACATTGGCAATGACCTGCGGACTCGAGCCATTGCCATTTTCGCCGTAGCTCACCGCATTGGTTTTTGCCACTTGGTTTGCCAAACTTTCGTAGGGAGAACCCTTTGACCGGTCGAGCATAGGCTGATTCGTCACATTACCAAAATCCGTCAGTATCACACCCGGTTCAATAATCACCACCTGGATACCAAATGGTTTCAGCTCGAGCCGCAAACAGTCGCTCCAGCCTTCAACAGCGTGCTTCGTGGCGTGATACCATGAGCCCAATGGGGTATATATCTTGCCACCCATTGAGCTTGTGTTGATCACTTTCCCGTTTTTAGCCTTTCGCATATGCGGGAGCACCGCCTTCGTGACGGTCGCCATTCCGAAAAGATTGACTTCAAATTGGTGCCGAGCATCTTCCATACTCGTGTCTTCTACTGAGCCATAGAGGCCATAACCGGCGTTATTCACCAGCACATCCAAGCGACCATGTTCACTGATAATATGATCGACAGATGCTTTCACTTGTTCAGCATCAGTGACATCCATTGAAATGGTGTGGCCGCCGGCCTTCTCTAACTCAGCCATTTTTTCGACGCGTCGTGCTGCGCCATAAACCGTGTGGCCTTGTTTGATGAGTTCCAAGGCGGTAGCTTTACCGATGCCAGATGAAGCCCCGGTTACGAGTATTATTTGATTTTTCATGGTAGTGGGTTTAATGGATGTTTAAGTGAGTACTTACGTACACTTTGTGGTAAAAAAAGTGTTCTTAGTTGGGCAAGAACAGGGAATAAAACTGGTTTCTTATTTCAGGCGTTTTTTGGATTTTTCGCACTAGTATGGCGTGTGCGAATCCGTCTGCTGCCATAGCCAAAATTTCAGCATCAGCTTTCGGGCTTGCGCTGCCACAGGCTGCATATGCTTCTTCGAGGGCACTGTAAGTGGGCTCAGTGATGGAATTGTCGTATACATCATTCTGCCACTTCAGGGTGTAGATCAGTTTCCAGAACGGATATTCAGATTCTGGAAGTTCAAAGGCCATGTCGATAAAGGCTTTAATCACCTCACGCGGCTCGGTATGAGAGGTGAACTGGGTGAAGAGTTCGTCTATTTTTCGCGATTTTTGTTCTATTATAGCCTGCAACAGCCCTTCCTTGCTATCAAAATGCCTGAAAATCAGTCCCTCGGACACACC
>CAZTEZ010000142.1:4950-7647 GCA_964611815.1 uncultured Bacteroidia bacterium
GCAACAGCCCTTCCTTGCTATCAAAATGCCTGAAAATCAGTCCCTCGGACACACCCGCCGCCTTGGCGATTTTCGCCGTCGAAGTGGCGTTGTAGCCGTTTTGGGCGAACAATCGCAACGCGTGCTCGAGTATGCGTTCCTGTTTTTCAGTCATAATAAAAAGCCATGCCCAGTAGTGAGTGATGACTTACATGCAAAGTAAGTGAGTACTCAGTTCACATGCAAGCCAATCGTTCTAAATTGTTTTTTGTCGGCATGCGTGGGGTGGGGTGGTCAAATTATCCGAAACCTATGCCGTATACTTGTAGCAGCACATTCACGTTAGCAAAGCCACTACGACCATCTCCGCATGTACGCCGTTGTCGACATCGAAACAACTGGCGGGCGCCTCAACCGCGACCGCATCACCGAAATCGCCATCTTCCGTTTCGACGGCAAGAAGATCGTCGACCAGTACCAAACGCTCATCAACCCCGAACTGCCGATCCCGCGCAACATCACGCGCTTGACCGGTATCGACGACCAGATGGTGGCTAATGCGCCGAAGTTTTACGAGGTTGCCAAGCAGATCGTTGAAATGACTGACGAGGCCATTTTTGTGGCGCACAATGTCAACTTCGACTACAATTTCCTGAAAGCGGAGTTCAAGCGCTTTGGGTTCACCTACCAGCGCAAACGTCTGTGCACCGTTCGTTTGGCGCGGCGAGTGCTGCCGGGCCATCCGTCGTATAGCCTCGGGCGAATCTGCAAAGACCTGAAAATCAAAATCAAAGCCCGCCACCGTGCTGCCGGTGACGCCGAGGCAACGGTGCAGCTGCTCAAGAAGATCATCCTCGCCGACGAAGAAGGCGTGGTCGACACCTTCCAGAAGTACGGCTCGCGTGAGGCGATACTGCCACCGCACCTCGAAAAGTCGGTTGTGGACGACCTGCCGGATTCGCCCGGCGTGTATTACTTCCACGACGACCAGGGCAAAATCATGTATGTGGGCAAGGCCGTTGATATCCGCGCGCGTATTCTCTCGCACTTTCAGCCCAATCTTGGCTCGCGTAAAGCGCTGAGAATGAAGCTTCAGATTCACGACATCAGCTACCAACTGACGGGCAATGATCTCGTCGCGCAACTGCTCGAATCGCACGAAATCAAGACGCTTAAACCCCGGTTCAACGTGTCACAAAAGCGGGTACGAAATGTGTTCGGCATTTTTGGTCACGAAGACGAGTCTGGTTACCTGAACCTTAGCATCGGGCGCATCAAAGCCGACGGGCCCAAGCCGCTGACGAGCTTCGGCGGCTCGCGAGCAGCGCGGGGGTATATGGAAGCGCTTGTTCGGCGCTACAACCTTTGCCAGGGCAAAACCGGGCTTTATTCGACCGATGGGCCGTGTTTTAACTACCAAATCCACCGCTGCGAAGGCGCTTGTGCAGGCGATGAAACGCCCGAGCGTTACAACAAGCGGGTACGCGCGGCGATCGACAAAATGAACGTGTACGACCGAAGCTTTGTGCTGATAGAAGAGGGGCGCACGCCTTATGAAAGCGCCGTCATCATCGTCGAGAACGGCAAGTATCTGGGCTTCGGTTTTATCGATCAGGATATGCAGATCGAAGACCCGGTTGAGTTCAAACAGCACATCGACTCGTACGATGACAATCGCGATATCCAGCGCATCCTCAACCGCTATTTGCGTAGCAAAAACAAGGGCAAACTACTGGAGCTGAAGGCTGAAGCGCTGGTGGAAGCAGACTAAACCGATTAGCCGTTTTTCAGCCAGAGACGCTGGCTTTCCATCAGCTGCTGGCTGTTGCCGAGCACAATCAGCTTGCAGCCATCTTCCAGTTTGGTGTCGTGCCCGGGGTTGATAATGAACTCACCCTGAGCGGTTTTCAAGCCAATGATGTTCGCATCGGTTTCGTAAGCGTCTTCCAATTCACCGATGTTCTTGTTCCGGTGCTCGTCCTTCAATTGCTCGTAACGGATTTCTTCGAAGAAGAAATTCGCCTTGCCGCGCTTGGTGAGCAGGCCGATGAACTCCATCGTGTCGGGCTTCATCACGATGGCCGCCATGTGAGAGCCGCCGATCTTTTCGGGCATGATCACATGGTTGCACCCGGCTCTGTAGAGTTTGCTTTCGGTGGAGTCCTGCGAGGCGCGGGAGATGATCATCAGCTGGGGGTTCCACTCGCGCGCCGTCAGCGCAACGTAGACATTATCAGCGTCTTTCGGAAGCGTGGTGATGAGCGCTTTGGCTTTACGCAGATTCACTTGTTCGAGGACGTCTTCCTCGGTGGCATCACCTTCGATATAGAGCACGCTGTTCTCCCGAAGCTGGTCGATCACGCGTTCGTCGGTCTCAACAACCACAACCTGCTGATTTTCATACACCAACTCCTCGTAGACCTGCTCACCGTTGCGACCAAACCCACAGATGACAATGTGGTCTTGCAGACTGTTGATCTTGCTCGTGATTTTGTAGTTCTGCATCAACATAAGTGCGTCGCCTTCAAGGAAAAACGAGGTGAGGGAGGTGATGAGGTATAAAAATAAGCCAATGTTGGTGATAATCAGGACACTGACAAAAACTTTCCCGACCTCGCTTAACGGCCTGACCTCGCCATAGCCAACGGTCGAGAGGGTGATGACCGTCATGTAAAACGCCTCGGTGAGGCTGTAGTCTTCAATCAGGACTAAGCCGAT
>CAZTEZ010000143.1:0-7623 GCA_964611815.1 uncultured Bacteroidia bacterium
TGGATTACCAGTACGACCTCATCGAATCGGGCTACTCCTCGCTGTACACCGAAGCGGGCAGCGCCATCTACGACAAGCCTGACCAGCAGATGCCCCCGCGTCGCTTCAACGTTGGTATTCTGGAGTACGAAGAGCGTTTTCGCGCCGATCTCATCTTCCCGAACTTCCTGCGTAACGTGCACCACCGCGTTCGGGTGCAGCACTCCGACGTGAACCCCTGGTACGACTACAGCTTCCAGGGCCTGGGCCGCTATCAGCTCACCGACCTGGTCGTCGACACGCGCATTGGCCTGGGTGAAAAGTACATCCGCACCGACCGCGGGCTGTTTCTGCTGGGCACCAAGTGGCCGGTACTCACCCTGCGCTACACCCACGGGTTCGACGACCTGCTGGGCAGCGATTTTTCGTACAACAAGGTCGAGGGCGTGTGGTTTCAGACGATCCCGATTAAGGGCTTCGGGCGATTCAGCTACCAGCTGACGGGCGGGGAGTTCATAGGTGATCTGCCGCTCTCGCGTCTGCACCCCTTCCAATCGAACGGCCAGGCTTCGATTTTCTCTGACTATTACGTCATGAACGCCATGCCGTATAACACCTTCTACGGCAGTCGATATGGCACAGCCAACCTGCACCTGAACATTGAAAATTCAGGCTGGCCCCACCCAAAATGGGCACCCGACCCCATGATCGCCTACGGCTTTGCCATCGGCGAGCTGGCGAACTACAACGACAACCCCGAGCACCAGAGCGAGTGGGCCTTGCAAGCGCCCGACCAGGGCTACCACGAGGTGGGCCTGGAGCTTTCGAACTTGATCCCCGTGACGGACATCAGCATTCTGAACAGCCTGAACACCTTCAGCGTTGGCGCGTACTACCGCTTTGGCCCACACGCCGAGGGCAACTTCAACGATGATGTCGCCTTTAAAATCGGTTTTGATTTCTTGCTGGACTAACACTCACAGCTTTCGATCACCGATCAGTATTGCTTCGGCAGGCGTAGATACTGGCCCACCTCGCTGAGCGGTAGGCGCAGTTCGGTGTCTGGCATCACGTAGGGGGCGATTTCGTAGCGGTTGTAGTAGAGCACCAGGTCGTCGCCATCGAGGTAGAACTCGTCCGAGAGCCGGAACGCGCCATCTTTCACCTCACCGAAGGGGTAGTCTTCTGCACTGATGGCATGAAAATAGTGGCCCTGGCTGCTGAGCGCCTGATAGGGCTCAATCTCGTAAGCTTCGCGGAATGCGCGCTCAGCGTGTGCGGTGAGCGAATCCGCGCCGCCGGGCTTTACGATCTCGCGCCAGCCATATTGCTCGCCGGTGCTGATCTCAAAGTTGTAGTACACCAGCCAGCTGTTGGGGTGGGCACCCCCGGCGAACTCGTAGACACCGATACCGACCGTGAACAGCCCGTTTTGCGAGTTGACTTTCGCCACGGTCGTCTCATGCGAAAAGCCCATCCCGCTGTAGTAGTTATCGCCTGCCATACTCTCTTTTTTGAATTCAACGAACGTGTCGAAGACCGAGTCGGCATGTGCTTTCGAGAGCCCCGCATTTTTTAACACACGGTCAATTTTCTGGAGCACGGCTGGTGGGGCGCCGGCTTTCAGCTCCAGCGTTTCATACACCACGTTCACGGCGTACTGCTCACTCACCAGGCTATCGGCGTGTAGCTTCGTGAGGATTTGCGCAGATGCCAATAGCGGCAAGGCGAGCGTGAAGAGCAGGAGCAGCGGCTTGTTCATGTCGAATTATACGCAAAAAGAGCGCCAACGTTGGGGGCGCTCTTGCATTCAGTCTCAATACCCAAGTCAAGGCAACTTGATTGGCTCTTTCCGAAAATTTTTTCTATCAGAATATCAATGACTTAGCGGCAAAGCCTCATGTTTTTCTATTGCACCCGCTTGCATCTTCCGAAAATCTGCCCTACCTTTTTGACATGATTAACGTAATACATACGCCCACTCAGCACACAGCTACAGCCGCACAGGCATGGCGCTGGTGGTGGACTCCCGAGCTCGGTGAGCCCTGTTGGCGTATGTAGCATTCCCTGAAAATTTACTTCAGCTTCAAGCGGCACATCGGCTCACCCGGTGTGCCGCTTGTGGTTTTGTGCTGACAGTAAACAGCGACCCGGCGGCCCCACAAAGGTCGCCGGCGCTGTTTTAAACTGGCACGTTCACACTGATTGCATCAACTTCACTGACTTCTTCACTGACTTCTTCACTGACTTCTTCACTGACCCATTTTCACTGACCCATTTTCACTGACCCATTTTCACTGACCCGTTCACAAACCTGTTTTCACACTTTCATTCACCCCCGTCTGACGCCACAGCACTGAATCACGCACGGCCGACGACCTGCTAAATTCCTGATGACCATGACACTCGTTAAAACCAAACCCAACACCCGCTTTACGCTCACGGAAGACCAGCTCCCGACGCACTACTACAACATTGCGGCCGATATGCCCAACCAGCCGCTGCCTCCGCTGCATCCGGGCACCAAGCAGCCCATCGGCCCCGAAGACCTCGCCCCGCTCTTCCCGATGGCGCTCATCGAGCAGGAGGTGAGTACCGAGCGCTACATCGAAATCCCGGAAGAGCTCCGCGCACTCTACGCCACCTATCGCCCGACGCCCATGTACCGTGCCCACCGCCTGGAAAAGGCGCTCGACACCCCAGCGAAGATTTTCTACAAGTACGAGGGCGTGTCGCCCAGCGGCTCGCACAAGCCCAACACCGCGCTGGCGCAGGCGTATTACAACGCCAAAGAGGGCGTCAAGCGCATCACGACCGAAACCGGCGCCGGGCAATGGGGCTCTGCACTGGCGTATGCCTGCCAGCAGTTCGGCATTGAGTGCGAGGTGTTTATGGTCGGCATCAGCTACCGCCAAAAGCCCTACCGCAAGACGCTGATGAACACCTACGGCGCCACGGTACACAGCTCGCCCAGCCCCGTGACGGAAGTGGGCCGCGGTTTCCTGAAAAACGACCCCGACCACCCCGGCAGCCTCGGCATCGCCATCAGCGAGGCCATTGAAGTGGCTGCGGCTGACCCCGACACCAAATACTCGCTGGGTTCGGTGCTCAACCACGTGCTGATGCACCAGACGATCATCGGCCAGGAGGTGAAAACGCAGCTCGAAATGGCAGAAGCTGAGGCGGATATTGTCATCGCGCCCTTTGGTGGCGGGTCGAACTTTGCCGGCTTAGCCTTCCCGTTCCTGCAGGACAACCTGACGAACGGCAAGCAAATCCGCTGCATCGCCGCCGAACCAGAGGCCTGCCCGAAACTGACGCGGGGCAAGTTTACGTACGACTTTGGCGACACCGCCGGCATGACGCCCCTGCTGCCGATGTACACGCTCGGCCACGACTTCGTGCCCGCCAAGATCCACGCTGGTGGCCTGCGCTACCACGGTGCAGGGGTGATGGTCAGCCAGCTGCTCAAAGACCAGCTGATTGAAGCCACGGCGATCGACCAGATCGAGACCTTCGAGGCGGGTCTGCTGTTCGCCCAACGCGAAGGCATTCTGCCAGCACCTGAGGCCACGCACGGCATTGCCGCGGCCATTCGCGAGGCGAACAAGTGTCGCGAGACCGGCGAGGAAAAGACCATCGTGCTCAATATGTGCGGGCACGGGCACTTCGACCTCTCGGCCTACGAGTCGTACTTCCAGGGCAAGCTGCGCAACCACCGCCTGAGCGAAAGCGACCTGGACATCCGCATGAACGGCCTGGAGGAGCTAGAACAAAATTGATCTAGCCTTTCAGCGAATCAAAGACGCATTGTTTTGTAAGACTGCAAACTAGTTAGGTGAGTATGCAGCGGCCCGGAGGGGCCACCGACAGGTAAGACTGTCTTGAGTAAGCGAGCCGGGCGCTGTGATAGCGCCCGGTTTTTTTGGGTTTGCAACGAACAACACGCGCAAAATCAAAACGCCCGTGCTTTGCAGCAACGGGCGTTTTCGCAGTGGTCGGGGGCAATGTGCTCCCGGGTATCAGACCTTTCAACACACCGACTGGGTGTGCAAGCATCGACGAGAAAGATTACTTGTCGCCTTTGCTGACTTCTACGCGCCAGCCTTCTTTTTCGTGTACGACTTTGTACTCTTTTGGCGTCGTGCCGTCTTTTTTGCAGCAGCCCGTGCACATGGCCACTTCCATTTCTTTGGGGCCGTCTTGGCTGGTGGTGTCGCCTTCTGCAGCCTTTGCGAGGGCTTCAGACATCTCGCCCATGGGGTTGTCACCCTTCGCTTCTTCGATGACTTTCACCTCGCACTTCACGTCTTTGATGGGGTCAACCTCTTCTTTCTCGGTGCCCTTCTTTTCGGCGTTGCTTTTGAACATGCTAATAGCCGATTGCGACTTCTTGTTTGCAAGCTCCTTAGCGCGGTCCCAGTTGTGGTTCACCATCGCTTTGTCGAACTGGTAGACGATGGCTGCGGCAATCTGCTCATCAGCGAGCTCAACGAGCCAGTCGTCGCCCGACTTTTTGAGCTGGAAGTTGTCGCCTTCGTGCGAGTAAACCGCCTTGCCGTCTTCTTCGATCTTAATGTTGTCCTCCTTGATTTCCTCTGGCAAGTGCATCACTTTGCCCAGGCCATACGCATCGATGCCGTCGACCTGACCGGCGAGCTTCATCGTAACAGATTTGTCTTCGTTGATGGCAGTTTTGAGGCTGCTGAGCGTTTCCACGATCTTGGTTTCGGGCTTGGCTTCAGCTTCTTTGGAATCGCCTTCACCGCCACAGGCAGAAAGCACCAGCAGCAGTGCAGCGAGTAGGTAAATCGGATTGAATTTCATAGGAGTGTGTATTTGTGTTTGGTAAGCTATTGGCTGTAAAGCTATTGAAAAAATGAGTGCTTTCCACAAAAGAGCGCAAAAACAAACAGCCCGCACGTATGTGCAGGCTGTTGATTTTGAGCGTCAGATGGGGGTGGCTTACTTGTCGCCTTTGCCCATGTGTACTTTCCATGCGCCGTCGATTTTCATCAGCTTGTAAGTTTTCTTCTTGCCGTCTTTGTCGCAGCAAGCCTCACAAGTGGCTTTCTCAGTGGCTTTTTCGAGTTCAGCAGTGCCTTCGTCAGCAGCGCCTTCGTCTTTCTTTTCTTCGCCTTCGGCAGCTTTCTCGATGGCCTCGACTTTGCACTCTACAGTTTCGTAGTCTGTGCCGCCGTCGCCAGCAGGAGCTTTTTCAGCCATGCCCTGCATCATGTCGATCAACTTGTGTGTCTTCTTAGTAGACAGGTCTTTGGCTTTGTCCCAGTTTTTGTCGTTGATGGCTTTGTTAAACTCTTTAACGACAGCTTCGGGTGTCTGCGGGCCACCGCAGCTTGAGAGCGTGATTGCTAGGCCGAGCATGGCTACCAGAGCGAACAGATTAAACTTCTTCATA
The DNA here is from genome assembly GCA_964611815.1 of uncultured Bacteroidia bacterium. Lineage (GTDB taxonomy): Bacteria > Bacteroidota > Bacteroidia > J057 > CAZTEZ01 > CAZTEZ01. The sequence continues at coordinate 5,399 of CAZTEZ010000143.1, forward strand.
ACCAGTTTGTGTTTGGAGTGTGTTTGTGTGTGTTAGAAACGTAAACGTTTACGTGCAGAGCGCACTTGTGTTGCGGCTAAGTTAGTACAAATCTTGCTTTTGCAAGCTTTTTTTTCCAAAACTCCCTCATATTCACCCCCGGAGCCCTCCAACTGAACAGCCCAAGCGCAATTCGGCAACATCAAGGGCATGATTTGTTTACCAGTTGCGTAGTTTTAGGTGTACGACATTTGCGAACACCTGATGACGACCTACACGAACTACAATTCACCCTGAGTATCCTACTCCCCTAGCACCCTACCCCGAATTCATGTCAGTCAGCTATCTTTTTCCCGGTCAAGGTTCGCAATTTTCAGGCATGGGCAAAGCCCTCTATGACCACAGCGACCACGCTAAAGAACGCTTCAGTGAAGCCGGACGCATTCTTGCCTTCGATATTGGCGAGGTGATGTTCCATGGCTCGCCCGCCGACCTGACGCGTACGGACGTTACGCAGCCCGCGATTTTCCTGCACTCGGTGATACTTGCGGAGGTGCTGGGCGCGAAGTCCAACGCCAAATTTGCGGCCGGCCACTCGCTGGGCGAGTTCTCGGCGCTTACGGCCATGGGCGCGCTGTCCTTCGAAGACGGCCTGACACTCGTGAAAGTACGTGCCAATGCCATGCAACGCGCTTGCGAGCAAAACCCCGGCACCATGGCGGCGGTCATTGGGCTGGATGACGAGAAAGTCGAGGAGGTCTGCGATGGCATCCAGGGCATCGTGAAGCCAGCGAACTACAATACCCTTGGGCAGGTGGTCATCTCGGGTGAGGTGAACGCCGTGAAGCAGGCCGAGCAGGCGCTTAAAGATGCCGGCGCGCGCATGGTGAAGCAGTTGGCTGTGGGTGGTGCGTTCCACTCCCAGCTGATGCAGCCCGCGCGAGAAGAGCTCGCCGAGGCGATCAACAACATCGAGTTGAAGGAGCCGGCCTGCCCGATCTATCAGAACTTCGACGGCCAGGCCCACACCGACCCCACCAGTATCAAATCGAACCTCATTGCCCAACTGACAGGTGCCGTGAAGTGGTCGCAAAGCATACAAAAGATGCTCGAAGACGGTGCCGGGGACTTCGTTGAACTAGGCCCCGGCCGTGTGCTGAGCGGCATGATGAAGCGCATTGACCGCAACGCCAACGTGGAGGCGAAGGACGCGCCGGAAAGCGAGTAAGCTCGTTGACTTTTGCGGCTGGTTAAAATTAGCTAAGAGGCGCTCTTAAGAGTGCTGATCGCGGTGGACTGTGCTGGACTATTGCGCCCTTGCGAGAGCTTTAGTGCAATTCAACAACCCTAGGCTGAAACCAGAGCATACTTCGTGACCTATTGCATCACGGTGTCAATTACATTAGATCAAATCCCGCTGCCGTGCTTGTACTTGTACACCGCGCGGTAAATGGCGGCGGCCATGGCGCGCTGGCCCTCAGCAGATTTCAGGAAGGTCTCGTCCGATTTGTTCGACAAGAAGCCCGCTTCTACGAGCACCGACGGCATTTTGGTTTTCCAGAGCACCAGGAAACCGGCCTGCTTCACGCCACGCGACACGCGCTTGACGTCCGTCTGAAACTGGTCTTCCACCAGGCGTGCGAGCGAGAGGCTCTGCTTCACATACGCGTGCTGCTGGAGCTTAAAGATGATGGTCGCCTCCTCGCAGGTGGGGTCAAATCCGTCGTACTTTTCTTTGTGGTTCTCCTCCATGAGAATCACCGAGTTCTCGCGCTTCATCACCTCCAGGTTGGCGGCGTTTTTGTGCATACCCATCGCGAAGGTCTCGGTGCCGTTGGCGCTATGGTTGGGCGCCGAGTTGGCATGGATTGAAATAAAAAGGGCGGCGTTTTTCTCGTTGGCGAGCTTGGCGCGGTCGTAAAGACCCACAAAGCGATCATCTTCGCGGGTAAGCGCGGCATTCATGCCGTTTTTGTTTACATTGATGAGGCGTGCCACTTCTTTCGAAATGTTCAGACACACGTCTTTTTCATAGACTTTCGACACACCGATGGCACCGGGGTCTTTGCCACCATGGCCGGGGTCAATCATCACGAGGTCAACGCCCAGGTTGGCGTCGGGTTGGTAGCGCCAGTCGAATGCGTTGGTCGAGAGCCAGACGATGAGGATGACGGGCAGGAGCAGGATTTTATGACGGGCCTTCATACTGCTTCAGGTTTGAGTGTGTACTTTTGATGCAAGCTGTA
>CAZTEZ010000144.1:0-3742 GCA_964611815.1 uncultured Bacteroidia bacterium
GGCATCTGTGTGCTCGCCACGCTGGGGCTGGTGCTGTTTTCGCTGGCGATGCAATACAGCCCCGCATCGGTGGTGGTGCCCCTGGCCAATACGGCGCCGGTGTTCACGTTTCTGACGGCCATACTCGTGTTACAGGAAAGCGTCAGCACAAGGGCGTGGTGGGGGTTCGGTCTGCTGGTAGCGGGCTTTGCGCTCATTGCAAGCTATGAGCTGCGGCAAACGGCGGCCAACGCCAAACGTGGCTTGGTGCTTGCGTTGGGCGCAGCGCTGTTTTGGGGCGTGACTTTCGCGCTGTTCAAACCCTATATTGAAGCGCTCGGCAGCAAATGGTTCACCGGCTTTCAGGAGAGCGTTGTGCTGGTGCTCATTTTGCTGTGGCTGGTTTTCATACAAGGACGCACAGATTCTGAACCTACTCTCGATTCACACAAGCGCAGGAAACGACGCGTTTACATCGAGCTCGTGGTGGTCGCGCTGCTGAGTACGGTGGGCGTGGTGTCGCTAAATGCGGCGCTGGGCCAGGCACCTGCGACGGTCGTGAGTCTGGCCAGTGCAAGCACACCGCTGCTCGCGGTGCTGATCAGCATCGTGTACCACCGCGAGCCCATCAAGCCCGTGCGCGTGATCAGTGCGGTGTTGTTTGGGGCTTGCCTGTGGCTGGTGAGCTAACGCTTATACTGGAACAAGCATGCTAGCTCCGTCCCACACAAACCCCTATCTTAACGGCCGATGGCCATCCCCAAGTACGACATCAACGCCGCCGCCTACGACGGCGTGAACGACAGCACCTTTGAAGTCAAAGTCTACGACCTCAGCTATTTCGTGGAGGTCGTCGAGCGGTTTTTGCACCCCCACCGCCACTCGTTTTACATGATCCTGTACGCCACGGGCGGTAACGGCCGGCAGAGCATCGACTTCGACCAGCATGAGCTGCCGCCCGGGCGCATCGCGTTCAGCTCGCCCAAGCAGGTGCACAACTGGTACAGCGTCGACGGTCTGGAGGGCTATGCGCTGTTTTTCGACCCCGAGTTTTTCTTTCTGCGCTACCAGGAAAACACGCTCGCGCACTTCGGCTTTTTCGGCAACCGCACCCGGCCGTGGCTCGATTTGCCCGCCGAGGTGCGCCCCGATGTCGACTACGTCTTCAGCCAAATGCTGAAGGAGTACAAGGACAAACCCGCCAACTGGGGGCGGGTGCTGCGCTCGTACATCAACATCCTGCTGCACCACATCGAGCGCCAGTATTACCCCGAACACACCGGCGAGACCAAGACCGATGCCGCCAGCGGCATCGTCGCGCAGCTGGAAGCGCTGCTCGAGCGCGACTACCTCCAACACAAGCAGGTGCAGCACTACGCCGATGCGCTGAACATCACCCCGGCCTATCTGACGCAGGTGACGAACAAGGTGCTGGGCCAGAGCGCCCGCGATGTGATACAGGAGCGCGTGCTGCTGGAGGCCAAGCGGTTGCTCTTCCACACGAGCGACACGGTGGCGGAGATCGGTTTCAAGCTGGGCTACAACGACCCGGCGTATTTCACGCGCTTCTTTCGCACGCATGTGGGCCACACCCCCGAACAGTTTCGCCACAAACAGCACCGGGAACTCAACTGACGCGCTGTTACACGCACCAATCGGCTCCCGGTGTCTCTACCTGCTTGCTTACTCATGCGACCCGTCGCCACTTTGCACCGTGCATTCGTTTCCGCACAAGCGCTGGTACAAACCGCAGGCTGGCGGGGGTCGGAAAGATCGTCGCGTGACACCGGTGTTGGTCGGAGGTGGGCGGTTAGGTTTCAGATAACAGCCGCTGAGAGGGGCTTGGCGCCCTGTGCTGAAGGAAAGTGGGTGTCCGTCGCCGATCTTGTAACAACAAATGTAGGGGCTTTGAAGCGACGGGGGTGAGGACGAAGGTGAGCAGGGATAGGACAAAGCCTAGAATGAGCGCTTGAGGACGATGAAGTACACGGAAAGACGGAAAATCTTTGCCGCTTTGCGCTACATCTGATAGCGCTTCTTCTTGCGAAACGCCTGCTTGAGCAAGCCCCGGCGCGGTGAAAACAGCGCCACCAAAGCATACAAGAGCGCCGCAAGCAGCGTCATGGCCGGACCCGGTGTGGTGTTGACGACCACCGCCACAAACAACCCGCCGACCGTTGCCAGCACCCCGAAGAGGGCGCTTAGCAGCAGCATCAGCTTGAGCTTATCCGTCAGCAAATAGGCCGTGGAGGCGGGGATGATCAGCATGCTCACCACCAGAATGACGCCCACCGATTGCAGCGAGGCAACGACCACGAACGAGAGTAGCAGCATTAGAAAATAATGCATCGTGCGGGTGCTGATGCCGTGAATGCTGGCCATGTTGGGCTCGAAGGTGGTGAGCAGGAAGAAGCGGTAGAAGGCGATGAGGCAGATGACGACGAATGCACCAATGAGCCCGGTAAGCAGCAGGTCGTCATTCGAGATGGCCAGCACGTTGCCGAAGAGGAAGTCCTGCATGTCGATGTGCACGCCGCGCTCGCGCGAGAGCCACGAGATGAGCATCACCCCCAGGGCAAACATCGCGGTAAAGACGATGCCGATCACGGCATCGGGCTTGGAGTACACGTTGCGCTGGATGAGCGTGATGAGCAGCGTGGTGATGAGCCCGGCCAGCACGCTGCCCACGAAAAACGCGAACAGGCTGTAGCCCGCCACCATAAAGCCCACGACGATGCCCGGCAGCACCGCATGCGAGAGTGCGTCGCCGATCATCGACATATTGCGCAGCAGAATGAAACAGCCCAGCAGCCCACACGTGATGCCCGTGAGCGCCGAGGCCAGCAGCGCGCGCTGGGCGTAGAGTTCGTTGAAAATCTCGAGTGATTCCATCGGGTCGGCGGGCGATTCTGCGCTCAGTAGCGCTAAGCTTGCGGGGCGGGTGCCGGTGCGGCGAAAGCCTGGTTGATGACCTCCGGGCGACACACCTCGCGGCTGGGGCCAAAAGTAACCAACTCGGTGTTGAGCAGAATCGCGTCGTCGAAGTATTTCTCGACTTTCGACAGGTCGTGGTGAATAATCAGGATGAATTTGCCCTCGCTGGCCAGCTCGCGCAGGAGTTCTAGGATGGCATCTTCCGTTGCGCGGTCGATACCGGCAAAGGGCTCATCGAGCAAAAACAGGTCGGCTTCCTGGGCCAGCGCTCTGGCAAGGAAGGCCCGGCGCTGTTGCCCGCCGCTCAGCTCACCGATCTGGCGGTTGCCGAGTTTGGTGATACCCACGCGCTGCATGGCCTGCTCGACTTTCGCGCGGTCATCGGCCTTCAGCTGTCCGAAAACGGATTTATGGGGGTAACGGCCCATGGTCACCACATCGCGCACGGTGGCCGGAAACTGCCAGTCGACTTCATCTTTTTGCGGCACATAGGCGATGCTGCCGGCAAAGGCCTTCAGCGATTCGCCGTTGAGCGTCACCTGCCCGGCGTCGGGGGTTTTGAGGCCAAGGATGGCCTTCACGAGCGTCGATTTACCCGAGCCGTTGGGGCCGATCAGTCCGTGAATCACCCCGCTCTCGAGTGTGACGGACACATCGCGCAGCGCGACTTTGTCGTCGTAGCTCACGCTGAGGTTGTCGATCTTCAGGGTGTAGTTCTCGTCGCTGCGATTGGTCGTGCGCCGTTTGAGCATGCCAGCTACTGCGATGAACGCCACGACGAAAATCGCACTCAAGATGCCAGCGATTATCCACTGCTGGGTGCCGGCGG
>CAZTEZ010000144.1:3752-4905 GCA_964611815.1 uncultured Bacteroidia bacterium
TGTTGGTCGCCTGGCCGGTCAGACCGGCATGGATGGTGTTGAGGTTGTGCGCCAGCATGTTCACATAGCTGTCTGCCGAACTGCCTGGCTCGCCAAGGTTATCTGAAAACAGCTCGCCACCGATCACCACGTCGTAGTCTTGCTGCAGGCGCTGCATCAGCTTGGGGTTATTGGTTTTTTCGGCGAAAATGGCTGGCACCCCGGTGTCTTCAATCACCTCGATCACCCGCTGCATGTCCCGGGTGCGCACCTCAGCTTCTGTCGATACGCCCATGAGCGGCACCACCTTCAGCCCGAAGCGCTTGGCGAGGTAGTTGAACGCATCGTGGGTGGTAATCAGCACGCGGTGTTCGGGCCGGATTTCATTCACCAACTGCACCCCTTTGGCGTGTACGTCCAAGAGCTGTTGGCGGTATTTGTCGTAGCGCTGCTGAAAATAGCGCGCGTGTTGCGCCGCCCGTTGCGTGAGCGCCTCTTTGATGTTCTGGGCGTAGATGATGCCGTTCAGCGGGTCGTTCCAGGCATGGGGGTCGGTGGCGTGGTCGTCGTGGTCGTGGTCGTCATCTTCGGCAAACTCGCCGCCTTCGATGGGCGTAATGCCTTGCGTAATGACGACGACTTTTTCTGTGGCCTCGGCATTGGCAATCACACGATCGAGCCAGCCCTCGAGCTTCAAGCCGTTCGCGAAAATGACATCCGCCTCGCGTAGGGTCTGCACATCGCCGGGCACGGGTTCGTACAGATGGGGGTCGGCCCCGCGTGGGATGAGGCTGCTGACGTTTATCTTCTCGCCCCCAATGGCTTCGGCAATATCAGCCGCGATGCTAAACGTACCCACCACGCGCAGCTTGCCCTCTTCATCTGACTGCGCCATTGCGCCAATCGGCAAGGCCACCAGCAGGCTGAGTATCAGAAAAAGATAAGGTGTTGGGCGCGAAAACATGGGCTGCAAAACTAGCCGGTATCTACGATTAAACCAATTCTAAAGTAATTGGTTCGGATGCGTGGCAAGTCGTGTAGCAGTTCGGGGAACTCTGGCATTTTCAGTAGCTTTCGCCTATGATTATCCGCCTTGTCCGCCTGCCCACTTCCGAAGACAGCCTGCCCCGCCTGAAAGCCGTGCTGAATGACGTGATGCCCATAGTGCGCCAAC
>CAZTEZ010000144.1:4915-7616 GCA_964611815.1 uncultured Bacteroidia bacterium
AGCCCGGCTGCACGCACCTGGAGCTGCTGGCCGACCACGACCAACCCACCGTGCTCTACACGCTTAGCCACTGGCAGAGCGACGCCGACTTGCAGCGCTACCGCAAGAGCGATATTTTCGGCCAAGTGTGGCCGCGCCTGAAAGCTGAGCTCGGTGATAAGCCCAGCGCCGTCAGCCTCGTTTCGCCCGGCATGACTCACGATGATGCCGCGGCCGACGGGAGTGTGCAGGTGTGAACTACGCGAAGGCTTTTTTCATTAAGTTACCATGATGAAAGGGCTGTCTGCTGTGCTGATGTCGCTGGGGCTGGTGGTAGTGGGTCTACTGCTGCCAAACCTGAGTCATGCGCAAACGGATGAACAACCGACACCCCCGATGCTCTTCATGCCGAATGCGTTCACGCCCTCTGGTGATAACCTGAACGACCTGTACGTCATCTACGCACACGGCATTCGGCGGGTGGAGTTCAGCGTGTACGACCGTTACCACACGGAACACTACGTCTTTGAAGGCCCACCCGATCGTCTTGCGTGGGACGGCAACAACGCCAATGGGTATCATTGCCCCGAAGGCGTCTACGTTTACATCATCCGTGCCTACCCCACCGACGAAAGCCTCGAGCCCATCGACCGCAGCGGAACTATCACGCTTGTCCGGTAATTTCGCCACCCGCTTGTTGTGGTTCAGCTTGTTGTGCAGGGGTTTTTTGTATTATTGAACTGCCGATAATTCCTACCCTAGGCCATCACTCATGAGCTCTATCCGCGATTTCTACCACCGCCTGCGCCCCGTTCTTGGAGCGTCTTATGGCCTGATTATTCTGTTCATGTTCTTGCCGTTCATGGTCGTAAGCTGCGGCAGTGGCGACAGCCGGCGGGTGCTGGCCGAACAAAGCGGGACGGAGTTCCTGGCGTTTCAGCTGCCCGACGCTGGCGATGGCGGACAGGTGAACCGCAACAAACAGGGCATTTACGTGATGGGCGGGGTCACCTGGATGATTCTGTTGACTGCGGTCATCGGGCTGGTGTTTGTGGTCAGAAATGGCAACCTGAAGCGCACCGGCATGATCATCGGGATTGTAGGCACACTCATGGCACTGATTTTCATGGGTATTCTGAAAGCCGGCGATGCCAAAATGAAAGAAGACATGGCAGCTGCGAGTGAGTTCGGTGGCTCAATCGCGATCAATATCGAGATCGGCTCCGGGCTGTTGATGATCTTCCTTCTGTATCTGGCCAGCGGCGTATTCGCTATCCTGCAGAAAAAATCAGAGAACCTTTCGCCAGACGAGCGTATGCGCCTTGACGAAGACATCGATGGCTTGACGCCCACCCAGCAACCGCCTCGCGACCCTGACCAAAACCTCGACCCGCCAGACAGCCGAACCAGCAGCTAATGTTCAATTGTTTAGGCTGCCATAAGTTGAGTGAACGGCCCTTAGGCCTGCTATTGAAGCTCCTATCAGTGAGTATCTTAACAGATAAGTAGGCGACTTTTATGCGGAAAAAGGTTACGGTTTATTTTCTGTGAAAATGACTTGTCTTTCAGGGTTTAGTCCTTAAGTTTAAATTCAACTAAACTCTATTTCCCTCATGGACAAGCTCAAAGAATATCTCGAATTGGTGCTCGAACGTATGCGAGAAGCCTTAGGCATTTCGTATGTGCTCATACTGTTGTTTATGATCATGCCGTTTTTTGTAGTCAGCTGTGGAGAAGGTAGCACCAAGCGGGTGTTGGCCAAGCAGTCTGGCTACGAAGTGATGTTTTTTCAATCGGGCAACAATGGCCAGAGCTCTCAAGGCACCCCGTTCTCGTTTTACCTCTTGGTCATTGGAGCCTGGGCATTGTTTGCCGGTGCCGGCTATGGGCTCTTCCGTGCTGTGAAAAACACGCTCGACCCCAAATTGGGCTTCAAGATCGGTGTAGGTGGTGTTGCTGTGTCGCTTTTTGCCATAGTCCTCATCATGATTATTGATGGCCAGGTTGGCTCAGATATGGAGGGCGCCAGCATGGGGATGATGGGCGGTGGTATGAGCCTCAATGTCGAGGTCGGTATCGGCCTGGTTCTGATGTTTCTGACGTATGCCGTTTCTGCAGCCATCGCCAAATACGCAAAGCCGAAAGTGGACGAGCTAGGTGCTGAAATTGATGCCGCTGCTGGTGGCTTTGTCTAAATCATCAGACACGCTTCAGTAAAACATTTCTTGATGTAAAACGTTAAAGGGATAGGTACCAACACCTATCCCTTTGTTTATGTTTAATCACCTCATCCGCCAAAACTACCTTTCGTTCTTCGTCCTCGTCTTCATCTTGATCGGCCAAACCGCCTGCGCTCAGCAGAACCCCAAAACTGAACCCGAGAGCGACGAAAAGAGTTACCTGAACATGGATCGACCACAGAACAACTTCAACGCGCCCGTGCAGAAATCAGAGGCAGAATGGCGCAACGAACTCTCTGACCATCAGTATTATGTCGCGCGCCAGTGTGGCACCGAGCGCCCGTTCAACAACAAGTTTCACGACCACAAAGCCGAGGGCATCTACCATTGCGTGGCCTGCGACCAAGCGCTGTTTTCGTCTGACGACAAGTTCGACTCAGGCTGTGGCTGGCCCAGCTACACGGCGGCCATCAACAAAGACGCGATTCGGTACATCGAAGATAAGTCGCACGGCATGACGCGCACCGAAACCCGTTGCAGCA
>CAZTEZ010000145.1:0-7615 GCA_964611815.1 uncultured Bacteroidia bacterium
AACACAGCCTACCCCTCGCCCCAGATGCGCGGCCATACCCCACCCATCGGATGAAGCTGTGGTTCGACAAAGGCAAGCTGTTTTACCTGGAGTTCAACTTCCGGCTGTTCTGGTGGCTGCTGTTCAAGCGCGCGGGCTATATCAACAGCAACGACCTCGACACGCTGCTGGCGTGCTTTTGGGCGGCGCGGCTGAAGGGCGTGCGACTCGTCTATGACAGCCACGAATACTTCACGCAGCTGCCCGAGGTGGTCACGCGGCCGCGCACCCAACAGATCTGGCGCACCCTCGAACGCTGGCTCTTCCCGAAGCTGAAGCACACCGCGACAGTCAGCCCACAGATTCAGGACGCATACGAGCAGGAGTACGGCAAGCGCCCGGTGCTCATTCGCAACATGCCGATGTATCAGCCCAAGCCCGAGATCGGCTTCGACACCCGCCGCCGCGAGAAGCTGCTGATTTACCAGGGTAACCTGAAAAAAGGCCGCGGGGTTGAGCTGATGCTAGAGGCCATGCAGCATCTGCCCGACTACCGGCTGTGGCTCATAGGCGGCGGGTTGTGGTACGAAAAAATGCTGGCTTATGCGAAGGAGCTTGATCTCAGTAAACCGCAGGTAAAATTCTACGGGCTGCTGCCCATGGAAGAACTGCCACCGCTCACGCTGCAAGCGAGCCTGGGGCTGAGCCTGGAAGACACCAGCTCGACCAATACCAAGTTTGCATTGACGAACAAGTTTTTCGATTATATCCAGGCGCGGGTGCCGGTGCTGACCAGCGCCGAGCTCGCCAATCAGCGGGCTGTGGTTGAGCAGTACCAGATTGGCGATCTGCTCTACGAACGCTCTGCGGCCTACCTCGCGGAGACGATACGAAGCATGGTGGAGAATCGGGAGACTTACATGGGCTACGTGAGCAACATGGAAGCCGCCGCCAAAGCGCTCTGCTGGGACAACCAGGAGGATACGATTCGTCAGCTCTATGGTGTAACTTAAGCGCAATGTCTGCACGCCAAAATGACGAAAGGAAGCCGCTGCTGTTCGAGGTCATCATCCCGACCTACAACAACCTAGCAGGTTTGCAGCGCACGCTTTCGGCCCTGGAAGCGCAGACACTCCGTCAGTTTCGGGTGCACATCTGCGTGGATGGCAGCACCGACGGCACGACTGAGTGGCTAGCAGAGCAGTCTTTGGGCTTTCAGCACCTAGTCCACCATCACCCTGGTCGTGAGAACCGTGGCCGCAATGCCACGCGTAACCTGGCACTGCCACACTTGGAAGCTGAGTTTCTCGCGCTGATCGACTCTGACTTGGTGCCGGTAGACAACTGGCTGGCAGCTTACTACGCGATGTTCCAAGCGCATGATGGCTGGTGCTCGTCCGGCGGGGCGATGCACTTCACGGATGCCGACACCAACGCCTGGGCGCGTTACTATATGACGCGCGGGCGGATGAAATACGGCCACGGCGAGCAGGCACCTTTCCAGTATTTCACGACCGGCAACATCGCCTTGCCCACGCGTTGCTTTGTCGAGCTGGGCGGGCAGGATGCCGAAATGCGCACCTATGGCGGCGGCGATACGGAGTTTGCGTATCGGCTGCACAAGCACTTTCAGTTGCCGCTCTACATGAACCACCGCGCGAGCGCAAGTGGCGTAATGGGCAAATCGCTGGCGAAAGTCTGGGGGCAGATGGAAGAGATGGGCCGGCTTAACCTACGACACATTCGCCAAAAGCATCCCGAATTCACGGAAGTGTACCGCGTGGACTTGCTCTTCGGCAGCAGCCTGAAAGCGCGACTCGTGCAGCTCGCGCTTTCCCGGCCGGTAGAGCGCATGGTTAGCGCCCTGCTACCACTCAGCAGCGGCTGGTTGGAACGCCGACTGATTCACTACAAAACGCTCTATCATTTGCGGCGCGGATATGTTGCGGATGATTCACCAAAGCCCACTTGAACAGGTTAATAACTCTGCTCATCCAACTTTGTCTTCCCGCGATAGGTCCAGTAGATGATGCTGGTGTAGCCCAAAACGAACGGCAGGCCGATACACGCGAGAATAAACATCGTCCGCAGCGTATATTCTGAGCTGGCCGCGTTGTAAATCGTCAACGAGTGCGCCGGGTTGTGCGCCACCATCATATTCGGAAACAGGCCGAGTGCGAAGAAAAAGATGATCGCTGCGATGGTCAAGGCGCTGGCAATGAAAGCGTTCAGGAACTTGCGCTTTTTCAGCCACATCGGAATCGCGAGAATCGACAGCATGTTGAGCAGCACGACCGTCCAGGCCACGACCGAGATGAGCGTCTGGTGATTAACGACGATCTCATGCTGCGGGCCGACCGGCTCGATCATCCCGAAGCTAAAGTTGGCCAGCATCTCGGGGCGAATGTAAATCGTATAGGCCGTGATGGCGGCGTACATCACATTGAAAATCCCCCAGAAGATATAGGCCAGCTTGCGCAGGCGTTTACGCAAATCGCCGTCGGTTTTCAGCATCAGATATAACGCCCCGTGCATCGTAAACATGCTGAGGTTGAACACGCCTGCCACGAGTGTATACGGTGTCAGGAGGTCAAGGAAGCTGCCGTAATACTCTTTGTCGGCACCGATCTCGAAGCCGACGACGACGTTGCCGATGGCCACGCCGAACAGAATCGCGATGACGATTGAAGACACCCCAAAAGCCGCATCCCAGGTGCGTCGCCAAATGGGGTTCTCTTCTTTTGAACGGAACTCGATGGACACCGCCCGAAAAATCAGCCCCACAAGCAGTAGCATAAACGGCAAGTAGAAGCCCGAAAAGGCGGTGGCGTACACATCCGGAAAGGCAGCAAACAGCGCCCCACCCGCCGTGATGAGCCAGACCTCGTTGCCGTCCCAAACCGGACCGATGGAGTTGAGCATAATACGGCGCTCCTTGTCGCTTTTCGTGAACAGGTGTAGCGCCCCCACCCCGAGGTCGAAGCCGTCGAGGATGGCGTAACCGATCAGCAAGATGCCGATCAGAATGAACCAGACTAGATTGTAATCCATGATTGCAGTGATTTAACGGTTGAATCCCGAGTGATTAATTGACGGGGGTGTATTCGTCGTTTTGCTGCTCGGCAGCTTACTCGCGTTCATCTTTCACGACAAAGCCGCCGGGCAGGCTCTTGCCGATGACGTCCATTCGTTCGGAGCGCTGGCGGTACAAGTCTTTCTTTTGCAGCGACTTGGGTAGTTCGGGCCCGTGCTTGATCTCCTTGTTCAGCACGTACACCCACACGAAAAACAGCAGCGTGTAGAGCAGTACAAACATGATGATGGAGGCCAGAATCTCTTCTGCCGAGACGCTCTTGGAAATGGCATCCTTCGTGCGCAGCAGGTCTTGCACGACCCAGGGCTGGCGCCCGCGTTCGGCCGTCACCCACCCCAGCTGGTTGGCAAGGATGGGCAAAACGACAGCCGGCACAGTGGCTACGAGCAGCCATTTTTGCTTGAAGAAGGTCTTTCGCCAAATTAGAAACGTGCCCAAAAGACCATAGCCGATAAAAAGCATACCCAGCGCCACCATGATGTGAAAGGTCTGGAAGACCATCTCGACATCCGGCCATTCGTCGCGGGAGTAGTCGTTGAGGCCCTTCACTTCCGCATCGAAGTCGTTGAAGGCGAGAAAGCTCAGGGCTTTGGGGATCTCGATGCCGGTGGTCTGTTGTGTTTCGCTGTCCGTCCAACCGACGGCCGTTAGCGCCACCCCATTGGCGGTTTCGTAATGGCCTTCCATCGCAGCGAGCTTCACGGGCTGGTGTTCGGCGACAACCTGGGCACTCCAGTGTCCCAAAGCTAACTCTGTAAGCCCTGCGATCAGTACGACGATCACCCCAACGCGCATGGCACGTTGTGCTAGGTCGACGTGGCGCTTTTTAAGAATGAAATACGCCGATACACTCAGCACCAGAAATGCGCCTTGCAAAAAGGCACCCACGACGGTGTGAGAAAATCGCGGCATGGTGCTCGGGTTGAATACCATCGCCCAGAAATCGGTGATTTCCGCACGCAAAACACCGCCGGTTTCCACGAGTTGATAGGCCACCGGCGTTTGCATCCAGGAGTTTGCGGCGATGATCCAAAACGCACTCAAGCAACTGCCGATGAAAACCATGACCGTCGCAAACAAGTGAAAGCGTTTAGAGACGTGGTTCCAACCGAATAACAGGATGGCCAAAAACCCGGACTCCAAGAAGAACGCAAAGATGCCCTCGGCGGCCAGCGGCGAACCGAACACATCGCCCACAAAGCGCGAGTAGGTCGCCCAGTTGGTACCGAACTCGAACTCCAGGACGATACCCGTTGCCACGCCGATCGAAAAGTTGGCGGCGAAGAGCTTGATCCAGAAACGCGTGAGGCGCTCGTAGACTTCGTTTTTCGTTTTCAGATACAGGCTCTCGAAGATCACGAGAAAGAGCCCGATGCCGATGCTAAACGGCACGAAGATGTAGTGGAACATGACCGTCAGAGCGAACTGCAGTCGTGCTAAAATTTCAGCTTCCATTATAGTTGAAGGTTAAGGTTGCAGGCGTGTTGATTACGACACGTCTTCGGGTGATGGCTGGTCAGTGTCAACGTCAGCGTTGCGTTGTTGATGTGCTTGCCAGTAGGCTCTGAAAGACAGGATGAGGATCAGAAGGCCAACCCCCATTTTCAGCCACTTTTTGTTCTCGAGCAGCCACTCCGGGGCGGCCACACGCACACCGCTAACGATGAGGTAGTACACGACCAGTCCGCCCAGGATGTAGAGAAAGAGTCGTTGGATGGGCTGGTTGGGTTTCATGCTGGTTTTCAGTCGTAAGGTTGACATGATCTGATGCGCTGAATGCGCTGTTTTTAGTCAAGCATTACGTCAAATGTAGTGGCTGACCATCCCCTCGCCAAGCGCATCTCAGGTCTGTACAAGAGGCGCTCAAGTTCGTGCAAGACAGCATGGCAAATTGAAGTCAGACCCATAGATCACATTTTGTCAGCATCCTGTGAACACATCCTGCAATTCTGTCAGCGATGCAACACTGGCACGCTTTTCACATGTAACCGAACGACTGTTTACCGATGTCGGCACTCTACCGATGCACCTTTGAAAAGCAGTCATCAATCGTTCTAACTCAACCCGATTAAAACACACACGACTATGGCACTAAACATCACGCCCCTTCACGACCGCGTTGTCGTTGAGCCCTCGGCGGCTGAAGAAAAAACCGCCGGCGGTATCATTATCCCCGATTCTGCAAAAGAAAAGCCACAACGTGGCACCGTCGTTGCTGTCGGTGCAGGCAAAAAAGACGAGCCCATGACCGTGAAAGCCGGTGATGTGGTGCTCTACGGCAAATACGCCGGTACGGAGATCAACCACGACGGCAAAGAGTATTTGATCATGCGCGAGTCTGACCTCTTCGCCATCCTTAAAGACTGACACTTCCCCTCTCTCTCAACCATTCCTACGAAACACTTAACACCCACCAACCATGGCAGGAAAGATTATTGAATTTGACATGAAGGCCCGCACCAAGCTGCGCTCTGGCCTCAACCAACTCGCTGATGCTGTGAAAGTAACGCTCGGCCCACGCGGACGTAATGTTGCAATCGATAAGAAGTTTGGCGCCCCGATGGTGACCAAAGATGGCGTTTCAGTCGCAAAAGAAATTGAGCTGAAAGACCCCATCGAAAACATGGGCGCACAGATGGTTAAAGAAGTGGCCTCTAAAACCGCCGACAACGCCGGTGATGGCACCACTACTGCGACCGTCCTCGCACAATCGATCTTCAACGAAGGCATCAAGAACGTGACCGCCGGCTCTAATCCGATGGAGCTCAAGCGCGGCATTGAAGAGGCCGTGAAGGTTGTCGTCGAAGACCTCAAGAAGCTCAGCAAAGAGGTGAGCTCAAACAACGAGATCAAGCAGGTAGCGACGCTTTCTGCGAACGGCGACGACGAGATCGGCTCAATCATCGCTGAGGCGATGGACAAAGTCGGCAAAGACGGCGTCATTACTGTCGAAGAAGCTCGCGGTATCGAGACGTATCTTGAAACCGTAGAAGGCATGCAGTTCGACCGCGGCTACCAGTCACCTTATTTCGTGACAGACAGCGACAATATGACGGTCGAGCTCGAGGACCCGTACATCCTGCTTTACGACAAAAAAGTGTCTTCGATGAAGGACCTCCTTCCGACACTCGAAGCCGTTGTGCAGACCAACCGCCCGCTGCTTATCATCTCTGAAGAGGTAGAAGGCGAAGCGCTTGCGACACTGGTGGTCAACAAACTGCGTGGCTCACTGAAAATCGCTGCCGTTAAGGCTCCGGGCTTCGGCGACCGCCGCAAAGCGATGCTCGAAGACATCGCCATCCTGACAGGTGGCACGGTCGTGAGCGAAGAGCGTGGCTACAAGCTCGAAGGCACGACCATCGACATGCTTGGCCAGGCCAAGAAAGTGACCATCGACAAGGACAACACCACGATTGTCGACGGTGCTGGCAACGCGGACAACATCAAAGCGCGTGTGAACCAGATTAAGCAGCAAATCGAGAACACAACCAGCGATTACGACAAGGAGAAGCTCAACGAGCGCCTCGCGAAGCTGGCCGGTGGTGTTGCTGTTATCTACGTAGGTGCGGCTACTGAGGTCGAAATGAAAGAGAAGAAAGACCGCGTCGACGACGCCCTGCACGCAACGCGTGCGGCCGTCGAAGAGGGCATCGTGCCTGGCGGTGGTGTGGCGCTCATTCGCAGCATCGCTTCTCTGGAGCAAGGCCGCGGTGGCATTCACGACGACCTTTTGAAAGGCGATGTCGGTGTCGGTGTGTCTATCGTTCGCCGTGCGCTGGAAGAGCCGCTGCGTACGATCGTGCACAACGCTGGTCTTGAAGGCGCGGTGATCATCAACAAGATCCGCGACAACGAGGGCGACTTCGGCTACAACGCCCGCACGGGTGAGTACGGCTCCTTCTACGAGATGGGTGTCGTTGACCCGACGAAAGTGACGCGCTCAGCGCTCGAAAACGCGGCCTCTATTGCCGGCCTGCTCCTGACGACCGAGGTGGTCATCACCGAGGAGGAGGAAGACGAGCCTGCCATGCCCGCCGGCGGCATGGGCGGCATGGGCGGCGGCATGGGCATGATGTAAGGCCGTCCCACGGTCAGGGAAAGTTGGCTTTCCCGCGCATGCCTCGCATGAAAACGAAAACCGTAGCTCCGAGAGGGGTTGCGGTTTTTTCTAATCTAAGCTTGCTCATTTTCAACAAATATTTATATTTGTTATAATATATAAACGTGTTAGACTATATCTATATCTTGCTTGGTATTTTTCGTGAGTTTCCAGTTTATATGTGTGAATTTAATGAAATTTTTTGATATTGACATTCATGCGAAGGGTCCTCTACGCGTTGAGCGATAATACATGAAATTGCAGTCACCTGTTTCTAAATTTCGATAGAACTTTTCCGTCTCAGCAGGTTTCCTATTGGAAGTGGCTAGCGTGCGGGCAGCCCGCATTAGTAAGCATGCGTGGGTTAGTTTCGATAACTCTCGTTTGGGTTAGGGTTAGGGTTGGGATTAGGGTTAGGGATATACGGTACTTACTAATGCGGG
>CAZTEZ010000146.1:0-1062 GCA_964611815.1 uncultured Bacteroidia bacterium
GCACCGACGCTTTCGGGTGGCGAGGCCCAGCGCATGAAGCTCGCCAGCGAGCTCTCGAAAAAAGGCACCGGCAAAACGCTCTACATCCTCGACGAGCCCACCACGGGCCTGCACTTTCAGGACATCCAGCACCTGATCGACGTGCTGAATCGCCTAGTCGAAAAAGGCAACACGGTTGTTGTAATCGAGCACAACATGGACATCATCAAGGTAGCCGACCACGTGATCGACCTCGGCCCGGAAGGCGGGCACCGTGGGGGTGAAATCGTGGCTACGGGCACACCCGAGGAGGTCGCACAGGTGGAGCGCTCGCATACGGCGCGCTTTCTGCGTGAAGAACTGGAGTAAAATGTTGCTTTTTCCCCACATAGGGAATTCCCCTTTTTTTGTAGCTGAGTTCTAAATTCATACTACCACGCATGGCTGTTTCGACATCTAATGTGCATATTGTGGCACATGAACAGATGACAAATCTTGAGATGGCGAAGCAGGATATACCCGGATACGACAAAGTGCAGTTCGAAGAGCTCCTGAAGGAAGTCAATATCCTGCTGGATACGCAGTACAAGGATCTGAAAGGGAAAGTGGGGCTTGCCATTCTGCACAATCATTTTGAGATGGCTGCCGATGAAGTGCTATTAGAAGTGCACGACAACGCGCGCCGCATCATGCTTACGAAAGTCATCCCGCGCAGCCAAGAGCCTGCCAACGCCGTGGCAACGCTTTGGGACCCAGCGGCGCTCAACCCCATCCTTGTGAAATTGTGCCAGCTGGATGATTTAAACATCGACGAGCTGTTTATCGACTGGAGCCAGAGCAGCGGCGAATCTGTGAACAAAAGCGACAGGTAGCGGGTTTTAACGAAAAGTCCCTCGCCCTGCCGAATGTAGCCTGAGCTTTGCTATTTTCGGCGACCCTTTCGTATCGCATGTCCAACGATATTTATTTGCCACTCGCGCTGGCCTTCGTCATGTTTGGCCTCGGGATGACGCTGGAGTTCAAAGACTTCCGGCACATCTTCCGTTACCCGCGCTCGGCGATCGTTGGTTTGGCGCTTCAACT
>CAZTEZ010000146.1:1072-6644 GCA_964611815.1 uncultured Bacteroidia bacterium
CCCCGCCGCTGGTCGCGTTTGCGCTGGCGTTTTTGTTCGTGGACGACCCGATGCTGCAGGTCGGGCTGGTGGTGATTGCCGCTTGCCCGGGCGGCGCTACTTCGAACCTCATTTCGCACCTTCTGCGCGGTAATGTCGCGCTGTCGATTCTGTTGACCATGGCGAATAGCTTCGTCATCGTCTTCAGCGTGCCCATCATCGTGAACCTGGCGCTCAGTGCGTTTACGGGACAGGAGCAGGAGATTCATCTGGATTTCTGGAGCACCGTGCTCGAGATTTTCCTTTCGGTGATGCTGCCCGTTGCGGCCGGCATGCTCTTCCGGTTGTGGAAACCCAAATGGGCCGATAATGCTGAAAAACCCATGGAATGGCTGATGCCGGCAGTCATGTTCGGGGTCTTCGTGATCGTGCTGCTCTTCGGCGGCGACAAAGATCCCGAAAAGAACATTCCGGATTTCACGAATCTGCTCTGGCCACTGCTGTGGGCCTTCATCCTGAATATCACCGGCATCCTCGCTGGCTTCTACACCCCGAAATACATCGGTGTAGGTTTTCGGGCGAGGCTCACCATTTGCATCGAAGTCGGCGTGCAGAACAGCCTGCTGGCACTTACGATCTCCAAAACGCAGTTGCACAGCCAAGAAATCGCACAGATGTCCATCGCCTACGGCTCCATCACGTTCTTCACGACTTTTGGTCTGGCCTGGCTACTGAGCAAAACCACGCGCAAACCGTTTCGCGAAAGCAACGGCCAAAAACCTGCTACGGACTGAAGACTGACTGGTTGATTGACGAAAAGAGACCAGTGAATCTGTATATCGCAAGTTCTGTTTATATTGGCAAATGGTTAAACAATAATTACCCATTTGCTTGCTATGCTTCACTCTGCTTACCTCCGTGCTTTTGGCTTCATTTTGGTGGCTTTGCTGCTCGTTTTCACGGGCTGCAACAAAGATGACAACCCTGCGCCTACCCACAATGATGGCTACCGTGGCCAAATTGTGAGCTATCAAAAAGACACATCGATTTCGAAAGATTTTTTCAAGGGCTTGTTGCCGCTCATCGGTGTTGACACCAACGCGGTGCCAATCAATTCTGATGTCGACATTTACTCCGTCGTTTATGAGACACCCAACTACGATGGTACGCGCACGACGGCATCTGGCCAAATTGCCCTGCCACAACAAATCGATGGTCCCATCCGTCTGGCAAGCTACCAACACGGCACCCTGGTTCGCAACATTGACGCACCTTCTAGCCTCAAGGAGCATTTAGATTTGACTGGCAATCTGCTTTCCATATACATTGAGCAGCTACTGCCGGCAGCCTTTGCCAGCACAGGCTATGCCGTTTGCGCACCCGACTACCTGGCGCTGGGCGACGGCCCGGGCGACATCCACCCGTATATGCACGCTGAAACGGAAGCGTCCAGCACGATCGATATGATGCGCGCGACGCGTACAGTTATGGCTGAGTTGAATGTGCAGGAGAAGTCAGACGGTGTGATTCTGTTCGGCTACTCGCAGGGTGGCCACGCGACCTCTGCCACCCAAAAGGAAATGGAGGCGAATCTGTCCAGTGAGTTCCCGATCTTCTGCAGCGTGCCGATGTCTGGCCCCTACGACCTCAGTGGCGCGCAGGTGGACCTGATGCTCATGGACGACCCGTATCCGCAGCCTTTCTACCTACCCTACGTGCTGTTTTCGTATGATATGATTTACGACATGTATGGCGGTGACCAGTCTGCGTATTTAAAGCCTGAGTTTGTGGACAAGCTCTACAACCTGCTGGTGGCGCGTGCCAACCCGGCGGTGTTGAATGAAGCGATGCCTGGCGAAGAGGGCATGAAGCGCCCCAAAGACATTCTTTTGGACAGCCAGATTGCGGACTTCACGAACAACAGCGACCACCCCCTGCGCGTGGCCCTCGATGAAAACGACCTCAAAGGCTTCACTCCTCAGGCGCCGACACATATCATTTACTGCGACGGCGACGACGAGGTGCCCGGCGAGCACTCTGTGAACGCCTACAACGCCTGGACAGCCAACGGCGCACCCGCGCTCACGATCTTCAACGGTGGCACTTGGACACACGGCGAATGCGTGCCGATCGCCATGACCGAGGCGCTGGAATATGTGCAATCGCGGGAGCAGCAGTGAGTTAATCCGATTGGCACTTTAGTTGTGGGAAATACTCAAAATAGCGGCTGTCGGTGGAACTGGCACACGTTATTTACTGTTGTCACGTAATAAACCAAACACCTTCTATGCTATTCATTCGCAAACCGCATTACGTCACGATCGTTCACGCGCTATTCTTGATTGTGCTGGGTCTTTTCGCCTTCTTCACGCATCAAGATTTTCCAGACAGCCCGCCTTGGACGGCACTCATCGGCCCTGGTGTTGGTGTAGTGTTGTTAGCGATGACACCCGGCATGAAAAGCCAAAACAAGGTTGTTGCTCACATCGTGGTATTGCTGACTTTCCTCTTCGCTTTGGCCACTGGCCAAATGATGGCGAAAAGGATCATGGAACTGAATGGCGGTGAAGTGTTTGATAACAGAGCTGTCGTCATTTTTGCAGTCTGGACTTTCATCGGACTGACGGCTACAGTGCTCTACGTGATGAACTTCTTGTACAACAAGAAAATCCGTAAAGCCATCGAAAACGACCCCAGCGTATAATCAGCACAAAGCTGACTCAAACTTTTACAGTGGGCCACCTGAATCAGGTGGCCCGTTGCTATTTAAAAAGCTGTATTTTGAACCATCCGCGATAATCGTGAAGCCCATGAAAACCCTCGCATTATTCCTACTCTCACTTTGCTGTGGCCTGATGAGCCTGGCACAGAGTACCCAGCGCTTTCAAATCGAACGCACCGCCACGGTGAATCTGTCCGAAATCCCCATCGATTACGGCGATGTCTTCCAGCCGCTGGGCACCGCGCCCAAGCCGGGCAGCCCGCTGTCGAAACATGAGCTGAGAGACTACTACGCACGCATTGCACAAAAGCGGGCCGAACGCTCTGGCGAGTTGAGCATCCCAGCGAACAAGACGACGAACGACATTGCGCTCGACCGCGAGTTCGACGGCAACCTCTTCAGCAACTCACTGCCCAACGACAATGACCTGGCTGTCGGACACAACGGGCAGATTCTTTCTGTGACCAATACGACGGTGTACGTGTTCGACACGAATGGCACGTCGCTCGTGAATGCTAGCTTAGAAGCATTCGGCAATGAGGTTGGCCCGCTCACGCGCTCTTATGACCCGCGTTGCCTTTACGACCCCGATAATCGCCGCTATATCACGGTTTTTCTTGAAGGCAGCCTCGACAGCACCAGTAAAATCGTCGTTGCTTTCTCGCAAACCGAAGATGCGAGCGGTTTTTGGAATTTCTACGCCCTGCCGGGCAACCCCAACGATGATGGTACATGGTCGGACTTCCCGACCATTTCGCTGAACCAGCAGGACCTGTTTATCGCCGTGAATCGCTTCACGAACAACTCCGTGAATGACACCGGCTTCACCGAGACCGTCTTTTGGCAGGTGGGCCTGGACGAAGGCTATGCGGGCGATGCGCTGCAGTCGGTGTACCACGAGGGGCTGTATTTCGACGGCACCGATACGCTGTTTAACGTCTGCCCAGTGCGTGGTGAGCCGCAAGCGCTCGACCGAGAGATGTATCTGCTGGGCAACCGCCTGAAGACCGAGGGCTCCGATAGCATCTACGTACTGCACGTAACCGGCGCGGCCGCTGATGCAACGCCGCCCAGCATCGAGTGGTCGCTCGTGAACATGCCAAGCGATTACCGCCAGCCGGCCCCTGCACCACAGTTGTTCAACCGCTTTCTGGACACCAACGATGGCCGCGTGCAGGGGGCGATTGTCTACAACAACCGCATTCATTTTGTGAGTAACACGCTCGACACCTTCGCCGTGAAAAACGGGGTCTACTACGGGGTGATTGACTTATCGAACATGACTGGCCTCACAGCGGAAACGCTGCTGGCGCCGCCGAACTATGAAGCCGCGTACCCAGACATCACGCTGGAGCGCTACGACGTGGGCGAGGAAGTTTTCATCTCGACGCTCGTGTCGAACGCCGACGACCCGCCCGGCTCGGGCGTTTTTCATTTCCCGCTGGGCGAGAGCAACGCATACGCGTTTGAGAAACTCTACGCTGGCATCGGCGGCCTCGCTTTGCAGTTTGGCAACACCGAGCGCTGGGGCGACTACACCGGCATGGTGCGCGATTTCTCGCGCCCGGGTGCCGTTTGGATGGCCGGCAGCTACGGGGGTGGCAGCAACCAGAACCTTACGCGCTTATTCCGCCTGTCGCTCGATGGCGCGGTGGTCGGTCGTGAGGCTGCGACATCACAGCAAAGCCAGCTGAATCTACGTCCCAACCCGGCACGCGATCGACTGACGATCGACTTTGAGCTACCGGGTGCCGGCTACTATGAAGTCGACGTGCTCGATCTGAGTGGCAGTGTGGTGCGCCGCGTGTGGGCCGACAAGCTGAAGGGCGGGACCAACCGCTACAGCTTCAATGTCGATGCCATGCCAGCCGGCACGTATCTGCTAGACATCCGCAGTGCCGAACGCGGCTTCCGGATGAGCAAGAAGTTTGTTGTCAGCCACTAAGCAAACGCCGTTTGCTTTGAGGACAACTCGGGTAGACTGCCTTAAAAATCGGTCGTGAGTTGGAAGCGCGAAATGCGCGCGTTGCCGCGGTCAACGACGTAAACGATATCACGGTCGCGGGCGACCTCAACGGGCTGGTTGAACTCCAGCGGGCCGATGCCAGTGCCACCAAAGCTGACGTTGATGTTCTTCGTTGACGAAGCGCCAGGCGGTGGGTTCACGCCTTCCAGGCCATCCGTCGTAAAGATGAACAGCGAGTCTTTCTCGACATCCGGCACATACAGCAACTCGCCGTTGCGGTCGACCGTTGGGCCACCGGGGGTGCCAAAGCGGAAGGCGTCGTAGAGGAAGCCGTCGGCCTGAGAGGTGTCGCCCAGAATCAGGCTCGTATTCAGGCGGTACTCAATACCATCGGGGCCGGGGCCTGCCTCAATTGCGAGCGTTTGCAGCGCCTCGCCGGGGCCACGGACGGTCACGAAAAAGCTCTCACTCTCGTTGACGAAAACGCTCTGTGGCGGTTTGGCGAAAGTCGTGATGCCGTAAGGTTGCGAGAAGAAGTCCGTGATATTGCCCTCAGTCGTATTCACGCGAATAAAATCCTCCCAAACGTCGTCATTGCTGAATCGCACAACCGCGTCATCGGGCCCACCAATACGGGTGGCGCTGGTGTTCGGGCCTTGGCGCGTGATGTAGTAGCGGTTGTCTGCCAGTACGTCGATGTCATTGAAGACCACCTGGCCATCGGCGGCCACAAAGCTGGTCTTGAAATAGAACGGATGCGTCACCACGCGTTCCACGGTGGCGTTGTCGAGATCAGCGATGCCCGTGCTGTAGAGATCGACGCGATACACACTCGCCAGCGATTGCTGTTGACCGGCGATCGTCGTGTCGTGGGAGCCGATCACGAGCAGCTCGGGCTCATCCTG
>CAZTEZ010000146.1:6654-7597 GCA_964611815.1 uncultured Bacteroidia bacterium
GCAGCTCCAGACGACGATCCTGCACCACCCGTGTGGCCCCGGGGACGCCAATGCGCCCGAGCACGCGCCCTGCAGCATCCATCTGAATCACTTCTTCGGTGCCGTTATCGACGATGTAGAAGGTCTCGTCGAACCCGGCAACGATATCCGTGGGCTCCAGGAAGCCCTCCCAGGCAGGCAGGATCGGCACAAAGGCCACCGCCGCCGAATCGTAAGTGGGCACGTCGATGAAATCCGTATCGGTCTTCTCGCCGAACATATCGCAGGCCGTTTGCGTGAGCAGCGCAGCGGCACTCAGCAACAGGAAAAGCTTGGTTGTGAAGGGCTTCAGCATTAGTCAGCAACGTTTTCGGTGGGCGATTCTGCGGGGCTGGTGTCTTCGCGAGAGGCGTTGTTGATGATCAGCGCCAGGCCAACGCGCTGGCGGTACCCCAGCCATTCGGAGAACATCGCCGAGTAGTCGATGTGCAGCGGGTGGCGACCGATACGCGTGCGGATGCCCGCCCCGAAGGTCGGGAAGGGCTGGTCGTCGACGTTAATTTTGTAGCCGGCGCGGGCAAACAGGAATTTGTCGTAGCTGTACTCCACGCCGATGCGCACGTTTTCAGCGTTGTCGTTCGGGTGGTTCAGCTGCGCGCTGGTGAGTAAGCGGTGGGTACCGTTGTCGATAGGTGCGAGCGAGAAGCCCAGCGAAAATACCGTCGGCGAGGGGTAGCTCTCGGTCTCGACGGTCTGGCCGTTGTGCATGCCGGTTTCGCCACGGCGGGCAGTGAGCTCTGAGTTGGGGCCGAAGCTCTGCAGCATTACCGCGAATCGGAAGTCCTTCCAGTCGAGGCGGTAGGTGAAGCCGAGATCGACCACATGATCCACCAGCTGATCCGCCAATTCCCGGTAGGTGAGGTAGCGGTTTCCATCTTCCGGAACCAGGGCCCAGGAACCCAGG
>CAZTEZ010000147.1:0-7581 GCA_964611815.1 uncultured Bacteroidia bacterium
GCAAACCGACGACACCACCCAACAACAGCAGGCGCAGAAAGCTGCACCCGATTCGGCCAAGGCTGACAAGGGCGCGGGCACCGACAGCCTGGCTGAACCAACGCCCGACGACAAGCTCGCTGAGGGTGCCGACTCGACGCTGACCGACAGCGCCCGCAAAGCCCTGTCGCTGCGCAACACCTTTGGGCCGTTCGCCAAGGTGGCCGTTAAGGATGAGCGCAATGGCGGTGAAGGCGAGCTGATTACCGTCAACACTGACCTCGCGACTTTCCAGATCGACCCCGCCGGGGCGCAGTTTCACTCGGTGGTCCTGAAGGGCTACAAGACTTACGACGGCCAGCCGCTCGACATCTGGCCCGAGGGGCAGAAGCGCGGCATGAACTACACGTTTATCCACCGCGAGCTGGACGGCGATGGTACGTACCGCATCGAAACCGAGAAGCTCTACTTTGAGCCCGTCGGCAATGAGACGTCGGTCACCGTGTCTGGTGAGCAATCGAAGACCATCAAACTGCGTGCGACGCTCGAGAAGGGCAAGTACATCGAGCAGCAGTTTACGTTCCGGGGCGACAAGTACGAGCTCGACCACAAGCTGGTGTTCAACAACATGGGTAGCTACTTGAGCGACCGCCTCGTGACCTTCAATGCCATGCTGGACGTGCCGCAAACGGAGAAGTCGCGCGAGGCGATGCTGCAGAAAACGACCGTTTACTACAAAACGGACGGTGACGTTGAGGAGCTCGGCATGGCCACCGACGAGGTGGAGCGCGAGAAACTGGAGCTGGGCGCCGACTGGTACAGCTTCAAAATGCAATTCTTCGACATCTTCTTCATCGCCGACAAAAGCTTCGACAACGGCATCGTGACGGCCGGCCCGCTGCCCAAAGAAAAGGGCGTGCGCCGACTAGCCGTCAGCAGCGACTATGAAGTCAGCGGCGGGCCGACTGACAAGATCGCCATGCAGATGTACTTCGGCCCCGCCGAGTACAACACCCTCGCGGCCTATGACCAGGGCTTCGCCAAGACCATCGACATGGGCTGGGGGCCGATTCGCTGGATCACCATCGGCATTCAGTCGGTCTTCCGCCTGCTCGAAAACGTGATCTCGAACTACGGCATCATCATCCTGATTCTCGCCATCGGTGTCAAAACCCTGCTGTGGCCCCTGACGCAAAAGATGCTGAAAGGCCAGGCCAAAATGCAGTACGTAAACAAGCTGCCGGAAATCAAGGAGCTGGACGAGAAGCACAAAGACGAGCCGCAGAAGCTGCAGCAGGAGAAGATGAAGATCTACACAAAGCTAGGGGTGAGCCCCTTCAGTGGGTGCCTGCCTATGCTGCTCCAGTTCCCGGTGCTGATTGCGATGTTCGTGTTCTTCCCGAACTCGATTGAGCTTCGCCAGGAGGCGTTCTTGTGGGCAGATGACCTCTCGACCTACGACGCCTTCATCACTTTCGATACGAACATCTGGCTTATCGGCGACCACCTGAGCCTGTTCACGCTGCTCTGGGTGGTCAGCCAGTTGATGTACACGATCATTCAGCAGAAGACCGGCCAGATGCAAATGGGCGGGGGGCAGCAGGCGAAGTTCATGAAGTACTTCCCGTATCTGATGCCGCTGATTTTCTTCACGATTTTCAACAGCTATTCGTCGGGCCTGAGCTATTACTACCTGGTGTTCAACCTCATCACCATCGGCCAGACGTACTTCATCAAATACGTGCTGATCGACAACAAGAAGATTCGCGCGCAAATCGACGACGTGCGTAGTGGCAAAGCGGCACCAGCGAAAAAAGGCGGCATCGCCGGCTGGATGGCCCGCCAACAGGAGCGCCAGCAAGAACTGATGGCCGAGCGCAAAGCAGACATGCAAGGCCGCAGCGGTCGTCGCCAACACCAGCAGCAGAAAAAGAAGAAGAAGCGCCGGAAGTAAGCCCCCGTTACATCCTGAGGGCGAAGCCCGAAGAACCTACTCCTTTGTTTGCGCACTAGACGGGCGAAGGTCTTTCGCTCCGCTCAAGATGTAACTATGAAGTAGATGCGTGAAACCGTGCTCAGTGCATCAAATGCTTCTTGCTGGACTTCTTCCAGCCCGCGCGTGACTCATACTCTGTGAAGTAGATCACGAGGTCGGCACGCGATTCGTAGTCCGTGAAGTAGATCGTCTTATCGGCACGCGACTCATAGTCCGTGAAAAACCACTGCCCATCGTTGCCGTCGGCGCGCGATTCGTAGTCCTGCTTGTAGACCACCAGATCGGCACGCGACTCATAGTCTGTCACGTAGACTGAGACATCAGCACGCGATACGTAGTCGGTGCTGTAATCGGTCTGTGCTGCCAAGGGCGAGCCCAGCAGCATCAAGAAAGCGATCGTGAGAAGAGAACGGATCATAACTGCAGTTTGGGTTGATTAACTGCAGTAATATACGGGAATTTAACGACCTCAGCCTGCCAGGGTCTTCAGCGTGCGGTTACGCGGTGATTCCAATCGCTGCACCATCAGTCGGAACCAGGGCGTGAAGCGATCGGGGTCATGCTCGATTTCAGCAACAATGTCGTGCGGATAGGCCCATCGCCAGGCCATCACCTCGCGGGGGTTCACGCTGGGGACGTCATCGCACTGGCCCACAAAAACATGATCGTACTCATGCTCAGTAAGGCCGTTGCGGAACGACGCGTAGTAGATGAACGCGAATTTGCGGGTCAGCACGGTCTGCAGGCCCATCTCTTCGTTCAATCGGCGGTTGGCCGCATCTCGGACGGTTTCGCCCGGGCGGGGGTGGGTGCAGCAGGTGTTGGTCCAGAGCGTCGGGCAATGGTATTTGTGTTTAGCACGCTGCTGCAGCAGCCAGCGTCCCTGGCTGTCTGAAATCAAGACGGAAATCGCTCGATGCAAGCGGGCATTCTGATGGGCTTCCAGCTTTTCTGCCGTGCCGATTTCATTGTCATTCTCGTCAACGAGAATTACCAAGTCGTGCGCCGTTTTAGAGTTATTGCTTGCGTTCATTCAAAAAGTCGTTCAAGAGGTGTTCCGTGACAATACTAAAATACTAAGGTAGCACCCCTGCCTTGGAGATGCATGAGCCTTAGCACCAAAAGCTGGCTGAGTGGAAATGGAAACACCGTTGAGTAAATGGCGCAACAGGCCCTGCCGGCTGAACAAATTTGTCCCCCAAAAGGGGAACCTTGGTAAATATGGTCTTCATGTTAAACCATTGATTTAAAGTTCCGTATGTGGTTGTACTTCTTCATCAGAAACTTATTTTTAAAGACCCATTAAAGAGACGACTTTTTTAAGCAAGACCATGCTTCTGATCCGAACTCCACTCTTCCTGCTTGCGCTCTTGATCAGTTTACCCGCCTACGCGCAGGTGGGCATCGGGACAACCGCCCCGAACGCGAACGCTATTCTCGAACTTGATGATGCGACCAGAGGCTTCCTGCCACCGCGCTTCGACCCCACTGCGCTGACGCTTACCGCCACCGAGGAGGGCTTGTTGGTGTACAACACCGCAGCCAGCCAGCTCTACTTTTGGGACGGTGCGGGCTGGCAGCCCGTGGGCGCCAGCACCGGCGACAACCTGGGCAACCACGAGATCACGCAGCCCTTCTCAACGACCATCAACAATGGCAATGTGCTGCCCATCGGCGACGACGTTTGGCTCGCCGACTACAACAGTGCCAATGGCCTGTTGCTCACCGGCCAAACCGACCCGACAGAAGCCAAGCTACGCTTTGGCGATGGCGCGCAGAACCCAACCTTCATCGGGAACACAACAGCACTTTCACTCCAGGCGGGTGGTGCATCACGCTTAACGCTGGAAAACGCCAGCGGCAACATCGGTATTGGCACCATCACAGGGCCCATTGCAAAGCTTGAGGTGCGCAACACCAATGCCAACACGGCTTTGCGGATGAATAACTTTTATGCAGGCAACAACCCCAAAACGGGTATATCCAACACCATTAGCTCGGCTGGCGATGGTCCTAAAACTGGCCTCTATAATGAAATCACGACTGATGATGTCGACAACGAGCAGATGTATTTCATCGACAACTTCTCGACCGCTGGCGGCTCGGGTTTCAAAGTGGGTGTCGGCAACAGCTTCCAGGGCACGGGTACGGGCGAGATTCGCTCGTTCAACTCGAACATCGGACCCAATCAGACGGGCCCGACTTATGGGCTGTACCTCAGAGGTGAGAATTTTAACACCCTGGAGGGCAATCTGGGCATCGGCGTTTTCAGCCCCGCCTCTAAGCTGCAGGTCGGCGGCGATGTACAACTGGAGCTGGGCACGAACGTCAACAACATTCTGCCCAACGGCGCAGGCACCTACCCCACCCTCACGGACGACCAGCTGATGACGGCGGCTGCCATCGAAGATTATGTCGACAACAACGGCGACAACCTCGGCAACCACCAGATCACCCAGCCGCTGACGACCACACTCGCCAACGGGAATATTTTGCAGGTCGGCGACGACGCCTGGATTCGTGATGTGAATCAGGCCAACCGCATTGGTATCTGGGGCATCGTGGACTAAACGGAAGGCAGTGTGGCGCTCGGCGATGGCACGAATAATCCTGTTCTGATCGGCAACAATACCGACTTCCGCATCTTCACCGGCGGCACAGAGCGAATTCTAGTTGAAAACGCAACCGGCAACATCGGCATTGGCAATTCTCTCCCGGGCTTTAGGTTGGATGTCGCCGGCAACGCCCTCAACCGTGGCACAACGTGGGCATCGGCAGGCGACCAGGCATTTCAGTACCTCGGCGATGGCAACCACGGTATCCGTGCCGAGTTCGGCACGGGTGTAACGCTGTTCACCTCCGGTATCTCAGATGGGGTGTTCTTAGAACAGGTGAGTGGGAATGTTGGCATCGGCACGGCCAGCCCCACCACCCGATTGCAGGTTGCGGGCGATGCATACGTTAATGGCAATCTCGGCGTTGGTACAACGCCCGGTCACCCCTTGCATGTGGCTGCGGCAGGTGCTCCGATAATAGATCAACAAAACGCTGTATTTGATTCTCAAACTAGCGCTCCTTTAGCGCAAACCTTTACGGCGGGGCTGACCGGCCAAATGACCGGTGTAGCTATAAGAGGAACTGTTATTTCGCCTGCTTCACTCGAAATCCAGTTATTTACAGGTGCCGACCCGAACGCAGGCACACTGCTACATTCCGAGGTATTCTCACTATCATCACCACCCGGCTTTCAGTGGTACGATTTCATCTTCTCGACACCGGTTAACATCACGGCAGGTAACCAATATCATTTCAAGGCTTGTCTACTCTCTGGCAGCTTTAACAACCAGGTGGCGACCAGTGGTGATCCTTATCCCAACGGCACTTACTATTACAACTTTGGCTTCTGGAACGATTTTGGTGGCGATGAAGAACTGGCATTCCGAACCTACATGGCTTCTACGGGTGCCGAAATGGTATTCACAGACAACAACGAATTGGGCGTAGGCGTCAGTACGCCCACCGCCAACTTGCACGTGGCTGGTTCTGTGCGTTTTGAGAACATCATTGGCGCACCAAGTGCCTTGCTGCAAGTCGACAATACGGGAGTCGTCTCTACCACCGATCCCACCGACGTTGGCAACTGGACGCGCGTGGGCCCCGACATCCACTACAGCTCCGGCCTGGTAGGCATTGGCATCGCTGCGCCAAACAGAGCACTTGACATTTTGACCAACCAAACCGGCAATGCTTTCCGAATGATGAACGGCGGCTTGCCGGATGCCATACCCTTCGGCTTTCAGTTTGGCCGAGCCGAGGCCGCACACGAGGCTGCTGAAATTCGCTTCACCGCGATGGGAGTAAACGACCCCAACAGCTTCATCTCGTTCGGCACCTGGAACAACGCCTCTGCCATGACCCTGCACGGCACGGGTAGCATGGCGCTCGGGCTCAATGGCACCGTGCCAGACGCACGCCTGCACGTGCGCGGCGGGCGCATACGTGTCGATGACGCTACCAACCCGGTGCTTGAATTGGAGCACGGCAACACCGGCGATCTCAATTTCATCTTCTCGGACAACAACCAGCACCTGAACATCCGTACCGACGATGCGGCTCAGCACGTGCTGCTGCAAACGGGCAGTGTTTCTGGAAATGTGGGCATTGGCGTCGTGCCAACCACAAATCTTGACGTGATCGGTAACAACTCCGGCGAGCATGGGCTTAGTTTGCGCTCAGGTAACGGAGCAGGCTTTAACACATCGTCTCAGATTTTGTTTGGATTCAATGGTACTACAGAATACCGCCACAGCATCCGCACCCGCCACAACGCCGGTGCGCCCGCAGACAATGCTATCGATTTTTATCTTTGGGACCACACGGTGGATGCGCCAGGAGATATCGGCACCCGACATGTGATGAGTCTGGAAGCCGGCTTTGTCGGTATCGGCACCACCAGCCCGAATAGCCGCCTGGATGTTGCAGGCGATATTCGCATCAACGACAACGCAATTTGGCTGCGCGGTATTGGCGATTTCAACCATGGCCTGCGCCATGTAAACAATTTTGCGGGTGCTTTTATTGATGGTCCTGTGCTGTTCGGATTTAGCGGAGGTGTGCTGGGCACCACTGAGTTTGGAGACCGGGCTGTTTTAAGGTGGACCAATACTGGCCGCGTCGGGATAGGCGTTGATGACCCCGAATTCAGACTTGACGTGCGCGGTGGGGCCGTGTCGCGCACCTACGCCTATGGCTTCCTGAACTTATCGACCCCGACAGGCACCTGCGGCAGTTGTACGGGAGATTTCACGGCTAGTTTCGAAAACCGAGTGGTGGCCGAAGAGTTCAACGCCATTTCGGATGCGCGTATCAAACAGGTAGAACAGCGTATCGAGCCACACGATGCACTCAATCAACTGATGCAAGTGCAGCCCACCGCTTACCGCTATGTCGATTTCGTGACGCGCGGGCCTGAAGTGAAATACGGCGTGATTGCACAAGAAGTGGAAGCAACGCTACCTAACATGGTCTCACAAAGCAAAAACTGGGTGCCCAACATCTTCCAGTTTGGTCAAATTGAAACCTTGGAAAGGAAGGACGGCGGCCAGCTCGTCTACCTGAAACTGAAAATGGACAGCCTGAACGTGGATGCCGAAGTGGGCGACACGGTGCAAATCGTAACAGCCCTTGGCAAAGCGCAGGCCGTTGTTCACGGGGTTTTTGAGGACGGCAGCATCAGCTTTACCGACTGGGACGGCCCGCCCTTGCAGCCCGACGAGGAGCGTCTGTTTGTATTCGGCAAGCGCGTGAACGACTTCCGCACCGTCGACTACGACCAGATTTTCACGCTGAACGTCGCCGCCACCCAGGCCCAGCAGCAGCTCATTGAAGCGCAGCAACGCGAAATTGAGCAGCTCAAACAGGAGAAAACTTCACTTGAACGGCGACTGGAACGCATCGAAACGTATCTTGAGATTTCATCACTACCTGACCTTTCAGATGATGCTATTGACCCCACCCCGTCATCTGATGTTCCTGCTGAGCCTTCTGCTCATTTGTTGCCTTCAACCGACTGACACTCTGCACGCACAAGCCAGCACCGATCAGCC
>CAZTEZ010000148.1:0-7551 GCA_964611815.1 uncultured Bacteroidia bacterium
CAAGCTGCAGCAGTATTCGCTTGAAGAAAACATCACCGACACGGGCTTCCTCGCGCAGTTTTACCACACAATTCAGCGCTTCAAAAAAGTCGTGATCGCCGAGGTGCAGGGCCCGGCTGTCAACGAAGGTCTGGGTTTGGCGGCGGCCTGCGACTTTGTCTTCGCTGCCGATACCGCCACGTTTGCTGTCGAAGATGTGCGCTATGCGAACATCCCAGCCGTGGCCATGTACTTCATCATCCGAAAGCTGGGCGAGCAAAAAGCGCGTGAGATTCTGCTCACGGGCGAGGCTTTTGATGCCGCCAAAGCACAGGAACTAGGCCTGGTTTATCAGACTGTGAGTGCCGACGCGCTCGCTGACACCACCCGGAAATTCGCCGAACAACTCGGCCAAACCACCGCCCCCGGCGTGATGGAGTACTACAAAAAGATGCTGGCCGACCTGCCGGGCATGCCGTATCAGGACGCGCTGGCGTTCAGCGCGAAAATCAACGCCCACGCCCGCACCACCAGCGAATACCGCCAAGGCCTGCAGGCGCTGCTGAAAGACGAAACCATTGTTTGGTAGCCGATAATCGGCAATAAAATTGGTTGGAGGGTGAGATAACCCTACCAGATCTCCCTTAGTTAACTGCCTAGAAAATCCTAGTTTTGAAGGCCGTAACCCGAACACTGCTTATGCGCTATTGGATGCTGCTGGCCTTTGTGGCCGCTCTGAACACAACCATTGCCCAAACGAACCGCCCCCCGATTTTGTGGCAAAGCTGCGCCGGGGGCAACGGTCAGGACAAAGCCAAAGCCTTCGTGAACACCACAGACGGGGCGTTTTTGGTGGTCGGCGAAACGCGCTCGAGCGTCATTGAGGGCACCGACCGTAGCCTGGACAGCGAGATTCCACGCATTGATGCGGACATCATGGCCGTGAAAATGAACGCGAAAGGACGTGTGCTTTGGAAGCAGCTCTATGGCGGCTCGTATGCGGAGTCGGCGGATGATGTCATCCTGACGGAAGAGGGCGGGTATCTGATCGTCGGCGAAACCAACTCGAAAGAATACTCCCACGGCGACCGCGATATGTTCGTCGTGCGCACCGACAAGCTCGGTAAGGTGCTGTGGGCCAAGGGCTACGGCGGCACCGGCAACGATGCTGCGCACTCAGCCGTGCAGCTACCCAACGGCGATTTCATCATCGCTGGCGAGACGGGCTCAATGGACGGCGACGTGACCTACAACCGCGGTGGCGTGGATGCCTGGGCGATTCGCATCACGAAAGATGGCGACCTGGTTTGGGAGAAAAACTACGGCGGTCGGGGCAACGACCTGTTCCAGAAAGTGGTGCTCGCCGACGACAACTCGGTGATTTTCATGGGCGCGACCGACTCCGACGATGCCGATGCGAAGGGCAACCACGGCCGCACGGACATCTTTCTGGTACGCGCGTATCTCAACAACGGGCCGATGTGGTCGAAACTGATCGGTGGCAGCCAAAACGAGGAGGCTTATGACCTCATCAAAACCCCAAGCGGTGACTTCATGCTGGCCGGCACAACCTTTTCGAACGACGGCGATGTGGACACCCTGCGCGGGCTGGGCGATGTGTGGGTCGTCAACTTCAACAAAGTAGGCGCCATCAACTGGGAGCAGACCTACGGCGGCAGTCGCGCTGAGGGTGCCAACGGCATCACCCGCTGCTTCGACGGCAATTATCTCGTGACGGGCACCACGAGCTCTGACGACGGGCAAATCACCGGGCCCTACTACGGCAAATACGACGGCTGGGTGATGAAAATCAACGCCAAGGGGGATTTCATCTGGGAGCGCAACCTGGGCGGGGGCTCCAAGGAAGAGTTTCACGATGTACACGAGGCGCCCAGCGGCGATTATGTCGTCTGTGGCTACACCAACTCGTTTGGTGACGACCTCATCGGGGTGCAGCGCGACAAGGGCAACGATATGTGGCTGGTGGGTCTCACGGACCCCGATGACCCGCAGAACACGAAGTCGCTGGCGCCGACCGTGCTGATGGGCTACGTGAAAGACTCGCTGACAGGCGAATACATTGAAGCGGAGATTGCGCTGATGAACAACCAGACCGCCAGCACCATTTACTCGTCGAAGTCGGATACGACTTACGGCATCTATCAACTCATCGCGCCGGATAAGCTGGAATTGTCGGTGGGCGCCTATGCCGAGGGTTACGTGTTCAAATACAAGAACTTATTCATCACCCCCCAGGAACGCTATGGCGAAATTCGGCTCGACTGGGAGCTCGTCCCGCTACTCAAAGACCGCGAGCAGAAGCTGACGTTCTACAACATCAACTTCGAGACCGGCAGCGCCAAACTGCTGGATGAGTCGCGCGTGGAGCTGAATAAAATCGCGCAGTTCCTGAACACCAACCCCCAACTGCACGTGCGCGTAGAAGGCCACACTGACAGCACCGGCGCCGCCGAGACGAAAGTAAAGCTCAGCAAAATGCGCTCGAACCACGTCCGGCTGTATCTCGCGCAGAAGGGCGTTGACAAAGAGCGGGTTACGACCGTCGGCTGGGGCCAGAAAAAGCCGCTTGGCCCGGAAGACACGCCTGAGAACCGCGCCCGTAACCGCCGGGTGGAGTTCTTTTTCTTTGAGCCGCAGGAGTGAGTATTGTGGGTTGAAAGTGTTAGATTGGAGGTATGGGAAAGCTGAAGTCGTTTGAGGAATTTCTCAAGTCTAATTCCAAGAGTTACGTCGATGCTGAAATAGACTGGGATCAGCGTCGGCAGGTGTGGAAATTGGCAGTGGAAGATTTGTTCACAAAAATCGAATCGGATTGGTTAAATGACTACCAAGATGATATTGAAATCAGTAATAATACGCTGACTATTTCTGAACCTGGGCTTGGAACGTTTGTAATTGGAGACCTGTCTCTTCAAATTGGCAACCTGAAGTACTACTTCAAGCCCATTGGATCTAATATAATAGGTGGACAGGGTCGAATCGACGTTTTTGGCCCCCGCCGAAAGGCGTTGTTGATTAAAGTGAAGTTAGATTCTGAAGAGTGGCGCATTGTTCAACCACACAAAAGAGGCGTAAAAGGTCAGGCACTTGATCAGGAAAGCCTGAAAACCCTTTTGATGTTCTTAGCAGAAGAAGTAAACCCCTATGGTTGAGAATGAGTTCATGCGGCTGTCTCCTCCTATGGTTGAGTTAGTCTTTGACTACTTTTTTGAACTGGTCTCGAGTCATTTGGATGGCAATTCAGATGCAAACAAAGCTGAGATGGCCTTACAAGAGCTTAAATTAGCCTTTGAAAACAACTTGGAGTCAAG
The DNA here is from genome assembly GCA_964611815.1 of uncultured Bacteroidia bacterium. Taxonomy (GTDB): domain Bacteria; phylum Bacteroidota; class Bacteroidia; order J057; family CAZTEZ01; genus CAZTEZ01. The sequence continues at coordinate 3,312 of CAZTEZ010000148.1, forward strand.
GGTCGGGCAAGTACCCGACGACAACGAAATTATCTATCTTATTTTAAATGAGTTACGAATATCTTTTTGGTTTGTACTATTTAGTTCTTTGGAAGGCGAGCTACGCTTAGATCAACTATACAGGAAGTCTTTTCCAGAGACCGAATCTGCTTATGATCAATACCTCACGAACTATTTTAACGAGGATTGCGGTTATGATCCTTCACAATTTTTACGCCTTCCAATCGACAACTTATTAAAACGAATTGCTAAAGATTTATCACTGAGTACGGCATCCAAACTGAAAGGCTACGTGCCAATTCGAGATTGGGTTGCACATGGTAGATACTTTGAACCAGTTAGTTCACCAGATAACTCTGAGGGCCAATTGAGCCTTAATATTGAAAGGGCATTGAAAGCTGTAAAAGAGTTTTCTGATGAATGGGGCATCAATGAAGTTCTATATGAACCCGTCATGCGTAGTTCATAAGCTGACTATCTTTACCATTTACCTCCACAACACCCGCTATGAGCACCACCGATACCAAAAAAGTCATCTACAGCATGGTCGGCGTTTCGAAGTCCTACGGACCGAACAAGACCGTGATTAAAGACATCTCACTGTCGTATTTCTACGGCGCCAAAATCGGCGTGCTCGGCCTCAATGGTGCTGGTAAATCGACGCTATTGCGCATCATGGCGGGTATTGACACCGAGTTCAACGGCAAGGCGGTGCTCAGTGAAAAAAGTCCGAGACGATCTTCGAGGCTGCACCCGGAGCTCAACCCGGAAAAGACTGTGAAGGAGGTCGTGGCTGAAGGCGCGGGCGAGACCAACGACCTCTTGAAAGAGTTCGAGGAAATCTCTATGAAGTTCGCTGAGGAAATGAGCGATGACGAGATGAACAAAGTCATTGAGCGCCAGGGCGAACTACAAGACCAAATTGAAGCGAAAGACGGCTGGAACCTCGATGTGCAACTCGAGCGTGCGATGGACGCGCTGCGCTGCCCGCCTGGAGATGCGAAAATCGGCCCGCTATCGGGTGGTGAGAAGCGCCGCGTGGCGCTCGCCCGCTTGCTCATCCAGAAGCCGGACATCCTGCTGCTCGACGAGCCCACCAACCACCTCGATGCAGAGTCCGTCGCCTGGCTCGAGCACCACCTGCAGCAGTACGAGGGCACGGTTATCGCCGTGACCCACGACCGCTACTTCTTGGACAACGTCGCGGGCTGGATTCTGGAGCTCGAGGGTGGCCGCGGCATTCCGTGGAAAGGCAACTACTCGAGCTGGCTGGAGCAAAAGCAGGAGCGTATGCGCAAGATGGAGAAGAAGAACGAGAAGCGCATGAAAACCCTGCAGCGCGAGCTGGAATGGATTCGCATGGCACCGAAGGCGAAGCAGTCGAAAAACAAAGCCCGTATTAACGCCTTCGAACAGCTTGAAAAGCAGGACGTTGAGCAGCGCGAAAAGGACCTCGAGATTTTCATCCCGCCGGGCGAGCGCTTGGGCGATGTGATCATCCGATTCGAGGGCGTGAGCAAAGCCTACGGCGATAAGCTGCTGTTCGAAAACCTCGACTTCGACATCCCGAAAGGTGCCATTGTCGGCATCATCGGCCCCAACGGCGCGGGTAAGACCTCGCTTTTCCGCTTGATTGTCGGCCAGGAGCAGCCCGATAACGGCAGCGTCACGATCGGCGAAACCGTGCAACTTGGGTACGTAGACCAGGAGCACGAAGACCTGAACCTGGAGGAGGACGTCTACACGGCCATCACGGGTGGCAATGAGACGATCAAACTCGGCGACCGCGAGGTGAATTCGCGGGCTTACGTCTCGCGCTTCAACTTCAACGGCACCGACCAGAGCAAGGAGGTCGCCAACCTCTCCGGCGGTGAGCGTGGGCGCCTGCACATGGCGCGCATTCTGAAATCAGGTTCGAACGTGCTACTGCTTGACGAACCGTCGAACGACTTGGACGTCAACACCTTACGGGCCCTGGAAGAGGGCATCGAGAACTTCGCAGGTGTCGCGCTGGTCATCTCGCACGACCGCTGGTTCCTCGACCGCATTGCAACGCACATCCTCTCGTTCGAGGGCAACTCGGAAGTGAAATTCTACCCGGGCAACTTCTCGGAGTACGCCGAATGGCGCAAAGAGCATCTGGGCAAAGACATGGAGCCCACGCGGGTGAAGTATCGGACGTTGAGTTAAACTACTGCCCCCGCAGCTCCAAGAGCCTCACTACATACTTGCCGAGCATATCGAACTCCAGGTTGACGCGCTGGCCAACCGCCAGGTCTTTGAAGCCGGTGTGCTTATACGTGTAGGGGATGATCGCGACGGCAAAATGCGTGTCCGTCAGCTCGGCGACTGTGAGTGACACGCCATTGATTGTGATCGAGCCTTTCGGAATCATGTACTGACGGTGGCTCTCGGTCAGGGCAAACTCAAAGCGCCAACTACCGTCCTGGTCCTCCACAGCAGTGCAAGTGGTGGTCGTGTCAACGTGGCCTTGTACGAAGTGGCCATCGAGGCGGCCGTCGGGGCGCAGGCTGCGCTCCAGGTTCACGACGCTGCCTTGGTTTAGCTCACCTAGGGCGGTCTTTCCCAGCGTCTCTTTCACAGCCACCACCTCGTACCAGCCTGCTGTTTTGTCGAGCTTCTCAACTGTCAGGCACGCGCCGTTGTGCGCCACAGATTGGTCGATCTGCAGTTCAGGCGTTATGGCGGCTTTCATACGGAAGCGCTTGTTCGTGCCTTCGTCCGTGATGGATTGCACTTCTGCGAGGGTTTCTATGATGCCGGTGAACATGGGATCTGAACCAGGATTTTCAGGATTGGGGACAGGATTCTCAGGATTGGTAATATTCAAACTGATCTAGAGCAAGATTAGTTTTGAACCAGCATTTTCAGAATTGACCAAATGAAAAAAATCGGTAAACTCTTTGAATCCTGAAAATCCTGTCTCCAATCTTGAAAATCCTGGTTCAACATTTACCGCAACAAAGTCACCGACCCGCTGCGTTTGATCACCCGACTTTCCAGGTTGTCGAGCGTCATCTCGACGATGTAGAAATACACGCCTTCGGGGGCAGGTTTGCCGTTGGGGGAGTTACCATTCCAGAGAATGAAATTGAGGTTTTCGGCCGCCTGACCAACGATTTCGCGGTCAACCATGGCCCGGCCGTAGCGGTCGAAAATACTGATGCGCGCGCGCTCAACAGAGCGCATATAAATTGGAATCAGCACGTCGTTCACGCCGTCGCCGTTGGGGGTGAAGACGTTCGGCAGGTTGATGATCGGGCAGTTGTCGTAGCACACGGGCTCCGATAGCTCGCTCTCGTTGCCCTGGTCGTCGAGCACCGTGAAGCGGTAACAGCCCTTGATGCCGCCGCCCAATTCGCCAGCCGAATAGACGTAAGTGAGGTCGGTGGAATCGCCGGTCTCATGCAACAGCGTGTAACTACCCGTCTCGGAACCAGCGTAGTAGATGCGGTACTGCGCGAAGTCGAACCCGCAGCTGTCGGGCGGGCGGATGAAATTGAACGTGACGGTGAAATTCTCGCAGTCGTCTTCGAAGTTGGAGAACAGCTCGCGCTCGTCGGGTAAGCAAGGCGGGATGGTGTCTTGTGGTCGCCCGCAGTTGTACTGCGAATCGTTGATGAGCGGGCTTTGGATGCCGTCGATACCGTAAGTGCCGATGCTGCGCACGAAGTAGCAATACAGGCTGTCATTGAACAGACGGTTGCCGGGGTGGAAGCGCCCGGTGTCGAGGTAGGTGTGCGAGCTGGCGCCCGTACCGTCGATGGTGTCGATGGGCAGGTAGAACACGACGTTCTCGCTGTCTACAGGGTTGGGCCCGGCGCGGAAGATGATGTACTGCTCGTTTTGCCAGGGCACGTTCTCCGTCCAGGTCAGCTCCATGGCCTCGTGGCGGGGTTGCAATTCAAGGAAAATGCTGCTCGCTTCTTCACTGGCCGAACCCTCAATTTCAGTCCCGCTGGCATCGTAGAGGCGTACCTGGTAGCTCACATCCTGGGTACGGGTGTCCAGTCCGGTATCGAAGAAGATGGTGTCATCGAAGGCGATATTGTCGGCGATGCTCTGCAGGCCATTGCCGTTGTCGCGCAACAATTCGTAAGTCCAGGGCTGCGGGAAGAACACAGGGTCCAGTTCGGTTGGGGGCGACCAACTGACGCGCGCACCGCCGTTGGTTTCGTCAGTGTTGCCCACGCCCACGCTGTCGCCGGTGATAACCACC
>CAZTEZ010000149.1:0-1974 GCA_964611815.1 uncultured Bacteroidia bacterium
GACCCGCCATGTTGGTGGCGATGGTCACGTTACCGACACCGTTGGGTGCCTGGCCGGCTTCCGCGACGATCTCCGCCTCACGGGCGTGGTTCTTGGCGTTCAGGATGTTATGCTTCACTTTGGCCATCCGCAAGAAGCGTGAAAGCTGTTCCGAGATTTCGACCGAAGTGGTACCGACCAGCACCGGACGCCCGGCCTCAGTCAGCTCCTTAATCATCTCTATGATAGCGTTGAACTTCTCGCGCTTGGTCTTATAAACGCGGTCGTCTTCGTCGAGGCGAACGATGGGCTTGTTCGTCGGAATCACGACGACATCCAGCTCGTAGATTTTGTAGAATTCCTCCGCCTCCGTTTCGGCCGTACCGGTCATACCAGACAGCTTATGGTACATCCGGAAGTAGTTCTGCAGCGTGACGGTCGCGTAGGTCTGTGTGGCGGCCTCGACTTTCACGTTTTCTTTTGCCTCAATCGCCTGGTGCAGGCCATCGGAATAGCGACGACCGGGCATCACACGGCCGGTGTTTTCGTCGACGATGTTGACTTTGCCCTCATCAACGATATACTCCACGTCTTTTTCGAAAAGCGTGTAGGCTTTCAGGAGCTGCTGGATGCTGTGCAGGCGCTCAGATTTTTCGGAGAAATCAGCGGCGATCTCCTGACGCTTTTTGGTCTTCTCTTCGTCGCTCATGCTTTCGTCGGCACTGAGCGCAGAGAGCATGCTGGCCACATCGGGCATCACGAACAGGTTCTCGTCTTCGCCCTGCTGGGTGATGAGCTCGCGACCCTTGTCCGTCATTTCAATCTGGTTGTTCTTCTCGTCGATGGTGAAATACAGCTCATCGTCGATCTCGGGCATGCGTTTCTGGTTGTCGGCGAGGTACACCGCTTCAGCCTTTTGCATGGCCACCTTCTTGCCCTCCTCCGAGAGCAGTTTGATCAGCGGGTTGTATTTCGGCAGACCGCGATACGCCCGGAAGAGGTGCACGGCCGCCTCCTTGGGTTCGCCTTTGTCGAACAAACGGCGCGCTTCTTTGATCTCGTCTTGGATCAGTTGGCGTTGCTTGTTCACCAGGCGCTCGATGCGCGGCTTGAGTTCGTTGTACTCATGTACGTCACCTTTTGGCACGGGACCCGAAATGATGAGTGGCGTTCGGGCTTCGTCGATCAGCACCGAGTCAATCTCGTCGATAATCGCGTAGTGGTGCGGGCGCTGCACAAGGTGCTCCAGGTGGCCCGCCATATTATCACGCAGGTAATCGAACCCGAACTCATTGTTCGTGCCGTACGTGATGTCCGCCTGATAGGCGGCGCGGCGGTCGTCGGAGTTAGGCTGGTGCAAATCGACGCAATCGACCGTGAGGCCGTGGAATTCGAAGATCGGGCGGTTCCACTCCATATCGCGCTTGGCGAGGTAGTTGTTCACCGTCACGATGTGCACACCGTAGCCCGCAATGCCGTTCAGGTAGGCCGGCAGCGTGGCCACCAGCGTTTTACCTTCACCCGTCGCCATCTCGGCGATGCGCCCCTTGTGCAGCGTGATACCACCGATGAGCTGCACGTCATAGTGCACCATATTCCACTCGACCATGCTGTCGGCAGCCAGCCACTCGTTTTTCCAGGTGGCCTTACCGTCGGCAATCTCGACGTTCATCACCTTCGCGTTTTCCGACTTCAGGCGGTTGATCGCGCGCTCATCCCACTCGCCGGCCGTGACGACCAGTTGTTTGTTCAACGCATAGCGGCGAGCGGTTTCTTTGATGACCGCAAATGCTTCGGGCAGAATTTGTTCGAGGATATTCTCGAGCTCAGCGTTGCGCTTTTCGACGAGCTTGTCGCGCCCACGGAAGACTTCTTCGAGATCGGCGACATCGCCAGCCTCGCGCATGACCTTCACCTTGGCGTCCACCTCAGCTATTTCTTGCTTGATAGGTTCGAGGTGCTTTGCGATGCGCCGCTTAAAATCGGCGGGTTTGC
>CAZTEZ010000149.1:1984-7540 GCA_964611815.1 uncultured Bacteroidia bacterium
GCCGCGCAGCTCGTCGTCAGAAATCGAACTGAGCTTCGCGAATTCGGCATTGATTTGCTCGACAAGCGGCTTCACCTCAGCGAGGTCTTTCTGCGACTTGTCGGGCACGAACATCTGAACAATCTTCTGTAGCATCGTCTTCAGGGCTATAGCGCGGGTTTGAGTCGGCTGCTGGTCGTATTCACCGAGCAGCGCACGCGCGGGTAGGGGGTGAGTTAACGGCGAAACGCGCCGCGGATTGCAAAGATACAAAACGTATGCCGCGGTGGGCGACTGGCGTTCAGGTTCGTCGCTTGACTCATTATTACTATTAAAAGAACGGGTCCATGCGGTCGATTGCCAACCTGTCAGCCTCACCGAATCTCAGCGTGCCACACTGACAACCCGCCCTGCCAGCGCATTCGGCCCCACTGTCAAAATTGCGCTGCCATTTGTAAGAAAGTGGCACGATTTGTCACCCCGCCCCGACTGGTACGGTGCTTGTAACCCCCTGAGCACAACCAACCCAACCAGCAACCAGCCGAGCGCGGCAGAATACATAGACACATTTGCAAGCTCTGGGAGAGCAGCAAGATCGATTCAACAAGCACATTCACCGCCACGGCACTGACCACAACTAACCGCAACACACTATGAGTAAGATTATTGGCATTGACTTAGGTACCACCAACTCTGTTGTCGCCGTCATGGAAGGCAACGAGCCCGCTGTGGTAGTCAACCAGGAAGGCAAGCGCACGACGCCCTCTGTCGTGGCATTTCTAGACGATGGCGACCGCCGCGTGGGCGATCAGGCCAAACGCCAAGCCATCGTAAACCCCAACCGCACGATTTCTTCTATAAAGCGCTTCATGGGCCGCACCTACGACGAGGCCAAAGGCGATGTGAACCGGGTGTCGTACAAAGTCAAGGAAGGCGACAACAAGACCGTCCGCGTAGAGATCGACGACCGCGACTACACACCGCAGGAGATCTCGGCGATGGTGCTCCAGAAGCTGAAAAAAGCCGCCGAAGACTACCTTGGCGACACCGTTACAGAGGCCGTCATCACCGTGCCCGCTTACTTTAATGATGCCCAGCGTAAGGCGACGAAAGAAGCCGGCGAGATTGCAGGCCTCGAAGTAAAGCGTATCGTGAACGAGCCCACGGCTGCTGCCCTGGCCTACGGCCTCGACAAGCAAGACAAACCGCAAAAAGTAGCCGTATTTGACCTCGGTGGTGGTACGTTCGATATCTCCATCCTCGAGCTCGACGGTGGCGTATTCGAAGTGCTCTCGACCAACGGCGACACCGCGCTCGGTGGCGACGACTTCGACGAAGTGCTCATCGACTGGATGGCCGAAGAATTCAAAAAGAAAGAGGGTATCGAACTGCGCGATGACCCCAAGGCGTTGCAGCGCATGCGCGATGCGGCCGAGGAGGCTAAGAAGGATCTTTCTTCTAGCCAGAGCGTGGATATCGACATCCCGTACATCGTACTGGACCCCAGCGAGCCCAAGAACTTGCAGCTGAGTATTTCGCGTTCCAAGTTTGAGCAACTCGCCGAAGAGCTCTTCAAGCGCATGATGCGCCCCGTAGAGAAGGCCCTGAAAGATGCCGGCCTCAGCAAAAGCGAAGTCGACGAGGTGATCCTCGTCGGTGGTTCTACGCGCATTCCGCGTGTGCAGGATGAAGTGAAGAACTTCTTCGGCAAAGAGCCTAACCGCAGCGTGAACCCCGATGAAGTCGTAGCACTCGGTGCCGCCATTCAGGGTGGCGTACTCGCCGGTGACGTGAAAGGTGTATTGCTGCTTGACGTCACGCCGCTGTCGCTCGGTATCGAGACCATGGGCGGTCAGATGACCAAGCTCATTGAAGCGAACACGACTATCCCGGTGAAAAAATCGCAGACCTTCTCCACGGCCAGCGACAACCAGCCCAGTGTGGAAATCCACGTCTTGCAAGGCGAGCGCCCGCTGGCCGCGGATAACCGCACGCTCGGCAAGTTCTTCCTGGATGGCATCCCGCCGGCGCCGCGCGGTGTGCCGCAAATCGAGGTGACCTTCGACATTGATGCCAACGGCATCCTGAACGTCTCAGCGAAAGACCAGGCGACTGGCAAGACGCAGAACATTCGCATCGAAGCCAGCTCTGGCCTCAGTGATGATGAAATCGAGAAGATGAAAGCTGAAGCTGAAGCGAATGCCGAAGCTGACCAGGCCCGCAAAGAGCGCATCGAGAAGTTGAATTCAGCGGACAACATCGCCTACCAGGCGGAGAAGCTGCTGAACGAAAATGGCGACAAGATCCCAGACGACAAGAAGACCGGTATTCAGGAGAAGGTCGTCGCCCTGCGCGACGCGCACAAGCGTGAGGCCATCGACGAAATCGACGGGCTCATCCAGGAGCTGACCGGCTTGATGCAAGCGGCCTCTCAGGAGATGTATCAGCAAGCCGGCGGTGGCGAAGGCCAACCCGGTGCGGCCGGCGCCGAAGGCGCTGCCGACGCTGGCACCGATGCCGAGGACGTTGACGAAGTAGAATACGAAGAGGTGGACGAGGAGAACAAGTAAGTTTTTCTCCCCGCCTCTCTGGACGGACTAACCAGTTTGTAATCGCGCAGCCGACCCCCCGACGGGGTCGGCTGTTTTTGTTTTGCATTATGCTGTTTGCGGGCTACTGCTTAAATTGAGGTATTATGATCAAGTCGATAACATTCAACAACTTCAAGAGCTACAAGTCAGGTACGCTGCACCTCGCGCCGCTCACGTTTCTCATCGGGCCGAATGCCTCGGGAAAGAGCAATGCGTTGGAGGCTGTTCGACTGCTTTCTTGGATAGCAAAAGGCAAAAGAATGGAAGATATTGAACGTGATCTAATTGAATCAAAGTCAAGTATTCGAGGGAGTGCCGGAGACCTATTCGGCAGTCTCAAAACCTTCCTGGATTTAGAGGTGTCGTTGGTACGTGAAAGAGAAGGAGTTAAACCCATACTTAAGGAGCCTTCAGCAAGCTATGGTGAAAGCGAATTAAAAATTTCCATTTCATCCGACAGTTCTCTTAGCATTCAAAATGAGAGCTTAAAATTAGATAATAGTTGGCTGTATCAAATAAAGGGCGACGCTTCTGAGTATACGGATCAGATTTTTGTTGAGTATAATAATTTTGCTCGTGGAGGTAAAAAGCCAACGATACCTTGTTCAAACCGTTTGCCTGTGTTCTACCAACTCTTGACCCCTGAACGATTCCCTTCAAAACACAAAAGGCATGCTGACAGAATCGCAGAATTAGCCGATTATATTAAAACCTCATTGAATAACATTTTCTTTTTAGATCCCAAACCTGCTTTGATGCGAGACCTATCTAGTAAATATGTTGCCTCGTTAGACGAGAACGGTGCGGATGTTTCAGGTGTTCTGTATCAAATTATTGAAAAAGGTGGAAAGGCAGACATTCTTGACTTCATAAAGTTTTTACCAGAGCAAAATTTCACTGATGTTGATTTTGCTGACTTTCAGGAGACTAATGAGGTAATGGTTAGGTTAGTTGAAACCTTTGGTGAACGACAAAAGAAGATTAATGCTAGGTTGTTGTCTGATGGTACCCTGCGTGTTATGGCAATTGCGGCATCTTTACTTAGTGCTCCAGAAGGAAGCTTAGTCATCATAGAGGAAGTTGATAATGGTGTTCATCCGAGTCGAGCGAAAGATCTAGTGGTTGAAATCCAAGAAGTCGCAAAGAGAAATAATCTTCAGGTTTTGCTAACCTCACACAATCCAGCACTTATTGATGCCGTGCCAGATGATGCGATTGGTGACATAGTTGCCTGTTATCGCGACCCGAAAGAGGGAGACAGCCGCTTGACTCGCCTTAAAGACTTAAACGATTTCGGCGAATTGGTTGCACAGGGGCCAGTTGGGGAGTTGATGAAGCGACAGATTTTGGATCGATATCTGAAGTCTACGCTAAGTCAAGAGGAGAAGCGTCAACGCAATCAGGAGTGGCTGGATAATGTACTTAAGCAAACAACTAACTAATGGCTATCTGTTTGATTGATACTTCAGTGCTATTGAAGGTGCTAAACGTACCTGAGAAGGCCAATGACCACGAGACCTTTTCTAGAGCAGTGATTGAAAAGGCTGATGCTGGCGAGTCATTGCTTTTGCCGTTGGCGACTATCATAGAGACCGGTAACCACATTGCGCAAAATGGCAATGGCAACCAACGGCGGAGTAAGGCACAGTTATTTGTGACCCAAATTAATATGGCACTTGAAGGTCTTAGTCCTTACAAGCCACTTGACTTTATCGAGCAGGATAGCTTCATGTCTTGGATTAACGATTTTCCAGATTATGCCATGCGAGAAGTTGGGATTGGCGACTTATCAATCATCAAAGACTATGAAAACCAAGTGGAGCTGCTGCGTAAGAATGGCAGCCAAAGACGGGTTTATATCTGGGCAATAGATAGTCACCTGGAAGTCTACGACACTCACCCCAACCAGCCTTAAAAAAAATCCACCCCATGTGAACCCTCCCCCCTAAGGTTCAGTTGTATATATGAAGGGAATAACAGAGCCGTTCAACAACAAGCAAGCAGAGTTTGGTAGAATGACGCCGGTCGCAAGTGTGCGAACCGGCGTTTTTCATTGGGGTACAGGTGCAGTATCAAGTTTGCATGCACCCACAGTAAGCAGTGCAGACTTCCTAATTCTGGTCATTCTGAAAATTCTGTTAATTCTGGTTCTTACAAAAAAGCCAGAACCGGAGCTCCCGATTCTGGCCATGCTGTGAATTCTGTTAATTCTGGTTCTCTTCGTGCTTACGCGCCGACTTTCTCCAGCGCTTTCTGGACGGTCTTGCCGATGTCGGCGGGCGATTCCACGACGTGGATGCCGCAGTCTTGCATGACTTCCATCTTGGCTTCGGCCGTGCCTTTACCGCCAGAGATGATCGCACCCGCATGGCCCATGCGGCGTCCGGGAGGGGCGGTCTGGCCGGCGATGAAGCCAATGACCGGCTTCTTCACGTTGTCTTTCACCCACTCGGCAGCGATTTCCTCGTTCTGGCCACCGATCTCGCCGATCAGTACGATCGCGTCTGTGTCGTCGTCTTCGTTAAAGAGCTTGACGATGTCGAGGTGCGTCGAGCCGATGATGGGGTCGCCACCGATGCCCACGCAAGTCGACTGGCCGAGGCCGATTTTCGTCACCTGGTCAACGGCTTCGTAAGTCAGCGTGCCGGAGCGCGAGACGATGCCCACGCGGCCGGGGTTGTGAATGAAGCCCGGCATGATGCCGATTTTGCACTCGCCGGGGGTAATCACGCCCGGGCAGTTGGGGCCGATCAGGCGCACGCCGTGGTCGTCGGCCATGGCCTTCACGTTGCGCATATCACCAATCGGAATACCCTCTGTGATAGCAATTACGAGCCCCACGCCACCGTCGATGGACTCCATGATGGCATCGGCTGCAAATGCCGGCGGTACGAAGATGATCGAAACATCGGCGCCGGTTTCGCTGACGCAATCTTTCACGGTGTTGAACACCGGGCGATCGAGGTGCGTCTGGCCACCTTTTCCG
>CAZTEZ010000150.1:0-7461 GCA_964611815.1 uncultured Bacteroidia bacterium
AATGGGTGCCGCCGGTCGTGAACAAGCTCCAGATTGGCTACGACCCCGACGGTACGCCCTTCACGCTGGAGGTGCTGGGCAGCGATAAACCCAAGGCTGGTTTCTTGCCGATCAAAGAAGAGAATGATGCCCGCCTGAGCAAACCGCGCTCGCTGATCCTCTACGCGGAAGTTTTTGAGCTCGTGATGTACATCTCTGTCGGTGCAGGCCTATTCCTGCTGCTCATTTCGCCGCTCGTGCGCCGCTGGATGCACGGTATCCACTGACGCCAAACGCGAGAAACCCCTAATAAATGCGGGTTGCAACAATTTAATGCGCCGGAGGTAGGTTTCTAACTCGCCTCCTGCTATTTTAAAGATTGTCTTTTGCGAAATCGACGCACAACCTGAGCAATAATTGTATGCTAACTTTCCTGGCAAAAATTTTCATGAAACTGCGCGGCTGGCGCCTTGCTGATAGGATCCCGAAAGATATCAAGCACAGTGTCGTCATTGCAGCACCGCATACTTCAAACGCTGATTTTTGGTATGCCAAATCAGGCTTTCTGATTTCGCGCAGCCCCGTAAAAACGCTCATGAAGAAGGAGTTGTTTAAGTTCCCGATGAGTTTGGTCCTTAAGTTCTTCGGTGCCGTGCCAGTGGATCGTTCGAAAGCGAATAACCTGACAGAGGCGATTGTGCAGAAGATGAAAGCTTCTAAAGAGTTACATGTGATGATCCCCCCCGAAGGAACGCGCAAGGCTGCTAAGCGCTGGAAGACAGGATTCTATTTCATCGCCAAAATGGCGAATGTGCCCATCATGCTGGGATATTTGGACTACGGCAAAAAAGAAGCCGGTTTCGGAGAGGTGTTTTACCCCACAGATGACATCCATGCCGATTTTGAGTACATCAAAAAGTATTACGCCAACATCACCCCCAAGCATCCTGAAGGCTACCACGTGAACCTCGTCGTGCCGGAAAATTACGAAGAGCGTGAGGCTGAAGTCGCAGCTTTCAAAGCCGTTGCAGGCACCTCGGCGTAGCGTTTTTTTCGGGTTAGAATTTCACCCGCACCCCGATACTGGGCACCAACTCGGTCTGGTCGCTCGCGACGATCAGCGGAACAAACTGTCCGTTTTCATCGACGACAAAGTTCAGGTTATCATCACGCTCAAGAGCGAAAGCAGGAGGGGCTTCATTTGCGCGGTTCGTGACATTCTGAATATCAATGAATATTCTAAAATTCCATTTTTTGAAGAACCACTTCTTGACCAACCGCACATCAATTTGCGAGAACGCGCTGGTGCGTTCGGTGTTGATGAAATCGTAGTCTACGACGCCTTCTCCACGCACGGGGTACAGCTGCACACTCGCGGGGATGTCGAACGGCGTATAAGGTGTGCCGCCCAGAAAACGCCACTTGGCAGCGATCTCCCAAGTCTTTTTGTTGTTTTTACCGATGCGAAACTGCCACCCGCCAGTGAACGAAACCAGGTGGCGGTTGTCCCAGGTTGATGACACGAACTCCTCGCTCGCGAGGTTCGTGAACTCACTCCAGAAGAGCGTGTAGGCGAAGATGCCGTAGAAGTTTTTGGTAAGGCGTTTTTGCGCATAGACTTCAAGTCCGTATGAGCGCCCCTCCCCGTTGCTGACGACAGGTTCGTTGCCCAGCACGCCAAAACCGCCGCCCTTGTTCGCCAGGCTGATGCTGTCGCGAAGACTGATCGGGTAGTTGTCGTAGAGCTTGAGGAAGCCATCCACCCCGACCACCAGGCTGCTAATCGGCTGGTATTCAAAGCCGGTTGTGAAGTGTGTGCTGCCGATGTACTCCGCATCGCGGTTCAGATAGTCGCCGTCTTCGTTATAGCCCAGCACCGGGTAGCTCGGCAGTTGATAGTAGCGCCCAATCGAGCCGTTCCAGGCCAGTTTGGAAGTGATCGCAAAGCTGAATGACGCGCGCGGTGAGAGCGTTTCGAGCGGATTGTTGCCGTTGTCCGTGAAGCTGTTCATGTCGGCACGCAGGCCGATATTGGTGCGCAAACGGCGGTTGAAGTAGCTACGTGACAGGCCGATGTGCGCGCCGTACTGAAAGAAATTGATGTCGCTGGAGCCGACAATCGTATCGTTACCCGACCCGCCGGGTATGCCGATAATCGCCCGAGAATCAGCGGTGTAGCCGACGTACTGCAACACTCCGCCATACCGCAACTCAAACTGCCCGAGCCGCTGCTGAACATTCACGCGCAGTTTGTTTTCAATTTCGCTCGAGTTGAACCGGGTGTTGTTTTCACCGGAAATCGGATTTTCAGTCTCTAGGTCATTGAATAAGCCATTGCGGCTCAGCGCAACCGTAAAGAATCCCTTTTTCAGCAGCTGCTTCAGAACAATGCCTTGCGTGTACGAGTCCTGATTGATTTTCGGGAAACCATCCAGTACAGGCTGGTCCTCGACCGGCACATTTTCGCGATCGTTTACCGTGATGCGGTCGATGGCGCCAACACCGATGTATGTCAGCGACGTCCGAGGTGAAATGTTGTACTTGATTTTCGCCTGTCCGTCCCAATAGTCCGGCAAGAACGGCAGGCCGATCACTTCAAACAGGAACTGCAAATACGAGCGCCGAACCGAAAAGAGCGCTGTAATTTTTTCGCCGACCGGGAAGTCAAACGTCAGCCCAGCTTCAGAGGCACCGACCTGCGCCGTGGTTTGAAAACGCTGGCTATTGCCCTCCTGGAACTCGAACGACAGCACGCTACTCAGTGTGTTGTCGTACTGCGCGCCAAACGCAGAGCTCTGAAAGTCAACGCTTTGTATGAAATTAGCATTCAGGATGCCCAACGGGCCACCACCGGCGCCCTGCGTCGCAAAGTGGTTCAGGTTGGGGATCTCGATGCCATTCAAAAAGAAGACGTTTTCAGAAGGCCCGCCACCGCGCACGATGATGTCATTTCGGAAACCCACTGAGCCTGAGACACCTGGCAGCGATTGTAGTACGCGCGAGATGTCGTCGTTACCGCCGGGGTTCGAGCGAATCTGCTCCAGCCCAATGCGTTTTGTGCTACTGAGTTGCTGGTTGTTGCGGTTGAAGAAATTCGCTTTAATCTCGACAGCCTCAGTCTCTTGCGCCTGCTCGACCAGCTCGGCGTCCAGCTGGTTCACCCCCGACTCTACGCGCGTTTCGAACGCCTCGAAAGACGCATAACCGACGTAGCTGAACTTCACGGTATACGTGCCCTGCTCGAGGTCAGTGATGCGATAGAAACCGCTGGAGTCGGCCACCGCGCCTTTTTGTAGCTCCGGGATGGTGACCGTGGCGCCCTCTAGCGGTTGGCGGGTCGTCTGATCGATCACCCGACCTTCGAGTGCACTGTTTTGCGCAAAGACGTAAGTGCTTGTCAATAAGGTGAGTATGAGCAGGGAAAGGCAGCGCATAGCAAAAAGCGGTTAAACTGCATCATCAATGGCATAACACCAATAATGGTTCACTGCTTTACGTTAATTAATGGTGTTAATAGGTGATTTCCGTGAAGCTGTTCCCACCAGTCGGGATAGGATTTCACGACAACCCTGGGCGCTTCAAGCTGAATTTGATTGAATCGGTTTAGTAATAAGCTGGCTGCCAGCGCTATACGGTGATCGCCAAAGGTCGGCATGGCACGCAAAGGCGATCGGAGTTGGCCGCCTCGCCACACGATTCGTACATCACCTGCACGCGAATTGATTTTGAGTTCACTCCCCAGTATCTCAAAATGCGTTTGCAGCGCCTTTAGTCGGTTGCTTTCTTTCTTCGACAAGCGTCCTAATCCGCTGATAATAAACTGTCTAGCGTTTAACGCAAACCAGATGGCGAATCCCGGGACGAGATCCGGGAAGTCTGTCGCATCCAGTGCGATGTTGTTCGGCAGTTCAGCTGGTGGCTGCACGCGAAGATATTGATCACCCGTTTCAAACTGAAAACCAAAATTGCGGTATAGCGTTAGGGCTTTTGCGTCGGGCTGTTGGCTGTGCAGTGACAGGCCTTCCAGGCGCAATTCGCGCTGCGTCAACTGGCTCATTGCCAGCCAGTAGCTTGCAGCTGCCCAGTCCGCTTCTGGCAAAATCGTGTGGGGCGCTTGCGACGTATTTTTAAACTTGTAGGTCTTGGGGGTTGTACCTTCCTTTTCCCACCAAATCCCAATGCTTCGCAAAAGCTGGATGGTGTAACCCGAAAAACTACTACTACCATCGCCTTCTACCTCGATACTTGTCTCTGCACGCCAAGTGAGTGCAAGCAGAAGCAAGGCCGTCAAAAATTGCGAGCTATCGCTTGTATCTATTTGAAAAATAGCACCTAGATTACTACCCTTTCCGTCAATCAACAACGGAAGCTCATGCGAGGATAGCTTTTTGATGACTGCACCTGAAGCAGAGAGGGCTTTCACGAGCGGTTGCAGCGGTCTCTGACGCATGCGCGCATCGCCATCCAATAAAAAGCGACCGGGAAGGGTGGACAGTAGTGGCAGCAGGAAGCGCGCACAGGTGCCGCAGCGCTTGATATTCAGCTCAATGGGTGTATCGGGGTAGGCAAGGGGAGGGCTCAGCCGCAAAAGCTCACCGTCCCAAACACACTGAAAGCCAATCTTTTCCAAAGCGGCCAGCATCAGCTGGCAGTCTTCAGGCAGGTTCTCGGCAGGCAACCGCAACTTGAGGTCGGGGAGCTGTGCCATCAGGATGAGCCAGCGATTGACCTCGCTTTTATAGGGCGGGATCTTCGCGTGCAGCACCGCTGCAGAATTTGATCCGGCTGTGAACGTCTGGGCTTTCATTCTACAGGGACATTCAGGTAAGGCTGCAGCCGCTTCAACTCGCGCTTTGAAAACAGTTTACTTTCTTCCAAGCCGTTTATGCTGAGTTTATTAGCCTCACGCAGCTGAATAATTCCGGCGGCCTGATCCACAGTAATGTAGGGGTGACGCGAGAGCTGTTTGGAATCCAGTGTCATTACGTCAATGCCCCGTAACTCTTCGGGTGCAGCAGCTGACTGTAATCGCCCGTTTAGTTTCTCGAGCGTTTTTGGGCCGATGCCGCGCACTTCATCCAGCTGATCCACGCTGTGAAAGCCGCCGAGCTGCTCTCGGTACGCAAAGATGTTCTCAGCCGTCTTGGGACCAACGCCGGGCAATTGCTCCCAATCGGCTTTTGTGCTGGCGTTGAGGGAGATCAGTCCGGGAGGCTTCAGGTGAAAATGCCGCTGGAGTGCTCTTACATTTTCCCAGCCAATGCCCTCTACTCCAGCCACCTCTGACCAAGACCGGAAGCCATTGCGTGAATCCCGGCGTTGTATCAGGCGTTTCGCCAGTTGCTTGTCGAGCAAACACGTGCGCTGCAAATCCGCGTTTTCAATGCGGTTTAAGTCCTGAGTTACAGTTGGTGCGTACGGCGGCATTGGTGCCCAGATGTGCGCACCTAAGGGGCTGAGTAACAGGAAGCTATCCACCTTTTCCAGTGTCGTCTCGCCGATGCCCGGAATGCGCAGCAGCTGGCGCTTATCGCTAAATCCGCCGAGGCACTTCCGGCAGTACATGATCGATTGCACGGTCTTGGGCCCGAAGCCCTTGATTTGCATCAAATCGTGAGGCTGGGCAAGGTTCAGCTCAACAAGGAGCGGCTGAGCGGCCTCCGTAGTTGACGCTCTGCCGGTGTAGGCAGGTAGTGCAAGTGGCTCAGGTTGAGCACGAAACGCGTAGACAACAGCCAGGCTGAGTAGCAGCAGCACGTTCAGCGCAGTATAGGCGCGTACTTCCTGTTTGGAGAGCGTCAGCATCTGCACCGCAAGGCTTGATTACTTCTCGTCAGGCGGGTTGTTCAGGATTTTCCAGAAGAAGTACGCCGTCGTGGCCGTTACCCCAACGTTGACGAAGATCATGAAAATCAATGCGATAGGATCCATAGTGTCTTAGTTAAAAGGGGTTAGCTCAGCTTGGTGTCGTCTTCTTCTGACTCGTTATCGTAGTCCACGCGCCCGGTTTTGCGGCGGCGCAAGAACGCCAGGTAGACCATGATGCACAGCCCAGCAAACAGCAAAAGCAGGTAGAGGCGGGACATAGTGATGTAGAAGATGTCGTTGGCGTGCTGCCAATCGGCGATGTCGTCGCCAACGCTCACTTGGTCGCCTTCTTTCACAGTGATTTTCGCCTCTTTCCCGAGCTTGTGCGTCTTTTTGACCGCCACGGTTTTGTAGACGAAAGTCCCCTCGGGCAGGCGGCTATCCGCCTGATTATCAAGCGGTAATTCGGGCGTGACGTTGCCGTACTTCACGTCCGTATGCGCGTCGACGATCGGGATTTCGTAGACCGAGATGTCTTTGCCCGGCAAGGGTTTGTAGCGCAGCGGGTTGTTGAACTCCGACTTGAAGTACATGATGGGCCCGGAGATGGTCACCTTATACTCGCCGCTCTCCAGCTTTTTGATCTCAGAGATCACGCCTTCTGCCTCAGCCTCATAAGTATCTGAGAACCAGTCGGTGTTAGCCACGAAGCTCTTGTTCTGCAGTTTTCCAATGATGGAGCGTTGATCGAAGTCGAAGCCCTCGCCACTGGCCAGGTCGGCGAACTCCTGCCCCCACTGGTTGTCTTTGGGCATAAACACCGAGAAGATGAAAATCCAAAGCAGCAGTGCTGGCGTGATGAACTTGATAATGAACTTGAACGCGATGTGGATTTTCAGCTCGGCGCCTTTGTTGATTTCGGCCCAAGCGCGGTCGATGCCGAAGACCCAGGCGAAGAGGATGATTTCGGCGGTGGCGAAAATCACGATGCCCGAGACGGTCCAGAAGTCGTATTCATCGAGCACGCCTTCGTCGTAGAAGAGCACTGTCGGCAGGGCGATGATGAACGTGAGGATGCCGAAGGTCCAGGCCGATTTTTTGCGGTTCCAGTCAAACTCGTCTTGCATGAAGCCCATCCAGGGGGTACCCATGGCGAGTGAGGAGGTGATACCGGCGATGAACAGCAGGCCGAACCACAGGAAGCCGCCCAGCGCACTGGCGAACGACCCCAGCTGGCTAAACAGATACGGCATTGTCTGGAAGGCCATGCCGAAACCGGCGTTTTCGCGGGTCCAGTCGAAGCCCATGATGGCCGATGCGAGTGGGATGACAACGGCTGCACCCAGCACGATTTCGACGAAGCCGTTCATCCAACCGGCAGTCATGGCCGTAAGGGCGATGTCGTCTTTCGAGCGCAGGTAGGACGCATAGCAGTGGATGGTGCCCATGCCAACGGAGATCGTGAAGAAGATTTGCCCGGCGGCGGCGAACCAGACCGTCGGATTCGCGAGCGAGTCAAAAGTGGGCGTCCAGAGGTAATTGAGGCCCAGGTAGCCGTTGCAATCCGTGCAGCCGGGACTGGCAGCGCTGTCGCCGATCGTCCAGCCCGTAATGGCCAGTAGCAAACCGAAGGCAATCAGTAGCGGCATACCGATTTTGGAGACCGCCTCGATA
>CAZTEZ010000151.1:0-7425 GCA_964611815.1 uncultured Bacteroidia bacterium
CGTTCGAGCACTTCTGGGGCGGCCCCGACGGGATGTACGCCCAGCGCCTCGGCGCTATCGGCCAGCTTTTCGACATCGCGGCCATTGATCACGACCTGTGCGCCACGGGCTTTGAGCAGCGCAGCGGTGGCGTAGCCAATGCCTGACGATCCGCCGGTGATGAGTACGTTTTTGTTTTCGAGCGGTGAGTTTGCCATAGGTATTCTGGAGTAATGATTTATATGTAATAACACGCTGGCCGGGCGAAGGTTCAGCGGGTGGGCAGAAGCTGAAGCCAAGTAATTTAACGTCTGGAATGCAACCTTCTCGCGTATACGTCGTATTGCATAAGACGTTAGTTACCAAGACGCTATCATGATGTACGCTTTTCGCTTGCTTTTCTTTGTTGTCATTGCCCTGCCGCTCTGTATTCCGTTTAGTGTGGCGGCGCAAAACGTGGGCATCGGTACCGACGCCCCCGCCGCGCGGCTGCATGTGGCGGGAGAGAGCAGCCTCGCAGGCCCGGAGCAGTTGACATTTGTGCCTGGACAAGAGATTGTTGACGGCGGTTTTACCCAAAGTCGGCAAAGTATCACTGTCGGTAGCACTGCTCAACTAACAAGCGTGACCTTTTATTTTCGTAATGTGGGCACTGCGTTATCAAACACCCGTATCGATGTGATAGCCGGAGACGTTCCTGTCGGCGGTGCTGTCATTGCGAGTTCGTCAAGCCTTAATATACCTGTGTCCGGCACATTTGCGGCTTACACTTTCAATTTCCCACCTGGAACGACTATTTCTGGGGGCAGTTCGATTACTTTTGACCCGGTCACTGATCAGACCTTATTATTTCAAGCGAGTAACACGAATCCTTATCCCGACGGTGAGGGGTATTTCGGAGGCTTTTCTTTACCGAGCCCCGGTGGAGACTTTCGCTTTTCGACAGTGTTCACTGAAACAATCGCCGGAGTTGTTGCGACCAAAGAGGGCCGTGTGGGCATCGGTACCACCACGCCTACTACTGAGCTTGATGTTGACGGCAGTGCCGATGTAGCCGGTACCATGACGGCCACCACCGTCAGTAGCCCCAATACCGTCGATGCGCCCTACGCGTTGAAAGATGTGCTGTCCGTTTCGGGTACAACGCCCTCCTCCGGGAGCTCAACGGTGTTTGATAATGTGCCCGATCTTAGTTTGTTCCCAACATTGGCGCAGCCCAGCCGCCTGGTGATTGATGCAGACATTTCCCGCGCGCAGCACACCACCGACGGTGTAAATACCGAATATCGCATACTAGCAGATGGCACCGAAGTCGCCCGCAACAACACTGGCGACCACGACGGGCTAGGTTATGCGACTGTGCATTTGAGCGGTGTGGCAGACGTGCCGGCTGGGAGCATCATCATTCAAGTCCAATACCGCACCGCCAGCGGCACCGAGCAGTGGCTCGATGATGCCGACGGCAGTCAGTTCCGCAGCCTGCGCGTGCAGGTGCTGCAGGCGCCGTGACGGCAGATGAGTACTGTTGTTGCTGGCAGCAGAACGAATCTGCATGCAGTCACAAGCCCGCTAGACGCTAGTATATGGAATCGGTGTCGTACATCCGGAACCAGTTGAGGTTCGTGACGTACGCCTCGGATTCGCCCGGGAAGGCCAGGCGATACGTCGTGTCGTTTTTCAGATCGCTCACGATGAAAAACCCCAGGTCGGGGGCCTCTGCATACAGCACACCGTCTTGCGGAAAATAGTCTACAAGGCCTTCAGTGGGGGTCGCGAGGCCGGTTTCCACAAACACACTAGTGTATTTCGGGAAGAGGCTGTCCGTCGCAAAATTGTACCACATGAACTTGCTCGAGGGCTCTTTGACCTCATACTTTTCGGTCAGCGCGCCATCGTAATTGATGTTGTAGTACGTACGATTATCGAAGACCGTGAGAATCGAATCGTTCAGCAGGTCGACATCGTGTTGGTGGCCCAGGCTCGTGTTGCGCAACCATATGATTTCGCCCGTTGACGGGCGATACTGCAAAATAGTGCTCGGGCGGTTCAGACTGATGAAAATGTCGCCGCGTTGCCAGTAGGGCGATTCAAAGCGCGCGGGCTCCACGTCGTTCAGGTGAAAACGATCGGCGATATCGTAGCCAAAGAACGACATGTCGTACTTGGGGTTGTCGCGAAACATATCAACGATATGCTTGATATACAGCTGCTCGCCCGTCTTGCCGTCGAGTTTGAGCACGGCATCGCCGACGTAAAAGCGAAACACCGAGTCCGCAGGCTCTTCATCGGGTTGATAATGCGCGCAGGTCCAGATATCGCCATTTTCGTCGGCGGCCACGGAATGGTGAGTCGGCCAATCTGAGTAGGTCCAAACGACTTTCGAGTCCTTATCGATTTTCACCAACACACTGTGGTACGGGCTTTCGTCACTGGGCTTCTGAACCACTCGAGTGACCACACTGGAGTCGGGCAACAGAATCGGCGCGCGGAGGTAGTGCGGCGAGTTGCCAGTCATCTGATAGGTCCAAGTCTTCACCACTGCGTTGGTTTTCAGGTTGCGCAAGACCAGGCGGTGGTTGGGGTCGTCGGGCGAGACAGGCGCGGCATAAAAGTAGTTCTTGTCGATCGGCAAGCGCTTACTGCCGACTTCAATCAGCGGGCCATCCGGGCGCGGCGGCTGTTCGATTTCGCGAAACTGCTTGTCGAGCAGCCGAAAGGGATTAAGCGGGATCTTCTTCGAAAACAGCGCGAACTTTTCTTCGAGCGGGTTCATGGGCAGGCGGCGCGCCTTCTTGTTGCCGATTTCAAAGCCCACACGTGCTGCAAGCAGCAAGGTGAGTCCGGCCAGGACTAACCAGGCAGCAACTTGGCGGACTTTTTCCCAGTTGATGTTCACGAGGGTATCGAGGTTAGCGTTACCGCAACATTAGGGACTGCTCTAGCGAGGCAGTACACATCATTGCTGAAGGCAAAGTTAGCAGTTCAGAACTTCCCCACCAGCCTCAAATTCAAAAAGCGATTCGACAGGTAGTTCGGAATGGCGAAGCGGTTGCCGTAGGCGTCCGTGATCCAGTTGTACGAGATGGTGTTCTGGCGCTGCAGAAGGTTGAACACTTCGAATGAAATCCACAGCGATTTGAGCCCGAACTTGCCTTGCTCCTCTTCGGTGCGGAAGGCCAGCAGGTAGCTGAGGCCGAGGTCGACGCGTGAGTAGTGCGGCTGGCGGAAGCCCGTGCGGTTTTCGAGCGTCTGCGGTGGGCCGTGGGGCAGGCCGCTGCCATACACGAGGTTGATGTGC
Organism: uncultured Bacteroidia bacterium; assembly: GCA_964611815.1. Taxonomy (GTDB): domain Bacteria; phylum Bacteroidota; class Bacteroidia; order J057; family CAZTEZ01; genus CAZTEZ01. The sequence continues at coordinate 3,278 of CAZTEZ010000151.1, forward strand.
GCTTTGAAGTTGCGCACGCGTGGCAGGTGATCCTGAAAGAACATTGAGAACATCACGCGCTGGTCAGTCGGACGCGGGACGTAGCCCTGCTCGGGCAGGCTGCGGACGTTCTCTTCGGCTTTCATGTACGAGAGACGGAAGTAGGAGTCAACACCGTCGATGAACTGCCCGTTGAGCTTTAGGTCGGTGCCGTAGATGCGGCCGTCGGCACGCTCGGTGGGGTAGTAACGGATGCGCACGTTCTCGAACTCGTAGGGGATGAGGTCTTCGAGGTGCTTGTAGTAGGCCTCGCCCGTGAGCTTGAAGGGGCGGCTCCAGAGGAAGAACGTCCAGTCGCCACCGGCGACGAAGTGGTACGAGCGCTGGGCCTGCAGCGTCGGGAAGAGCGTGCCATCGAAAGCGCGGAGCTCACGGTAGAAGGGCGGCTGCTGATAGAGCCCGGCCGCAAAGCGCAGGTTCCAGAGCTTGCTCGAATCGCGCTCGCCCGGGTGGTAGGCAAACTGCACGCGCGGCGAAATCAGCAGCTCCTCGTTTTGCGTCCAGTAGTTCGCCCGCCCACCGACGATCAGGTTCGTGGTCTTGCTCGTGCGCCAGCTGTACTGCAGGTGGCCCATGAAGCGGTTGGCCAGCTGCTCGTTCTGCGACCGAATCAGTTCGCCGTAGTTGACGTATTCCGCCGAGTCCAGGGCGTTCCATTCGTAGAGTTCATCGTAGATCCACTCGCGCTGGGCCCGCAGCCCGAAGTTCAGCTTGTGCTTCACGTAATCATCGGCGGCTTTGTTGTAGAAGTCGCGGTCGAGTGCCAGCTCGCCCTGCCAGGCCGCCGAGGCCGTGTAGATCGTCAGGAAGTTGCGCGCCCAACGGAGTTGTGTGCCGATGCCGCGCGTGAAGGTCTCCTCGTTGAAGTCCTCGTTGCCCAGGTTGGTGTTCACGTCGCTCAGCCGATAACCGCCTTCTACACTGAATAGCTCGTCTTCGTCCGAGCGGTAGCCCGAGAGGATGAACTTGTTCTTGAAACGCAGACTCGGCTGCCAATCCACCACGAATGCGCCTTGGTTGCTCAGGTAGCGCGTTTGCTCTTCGCCGACAAAGCCCACGAACAAGCGAAACGCCTGCTGCACCGTGCCGAAAGTCGTCTCGCGGCTCTGGGGCTCGAATCGGAAGTTGTTGTACGACGTGAAGCTAAGTAGCGAAAACTTCAGTGGGGCATTGGGCAGGTAGATGGTGTCGATGCTGCCGTCTTTGCGCTCGCGCAGCTTTGTTTTACCGATGCGGTGCTTCGGGGTGTACGTGAAGAAGCCCTGCCCATCCATGGACAGCGGGCGGTAGTTGCCGTCGGTGTCCAGGAAGTTGAAGGCGTAGGAGAGGTCGAGCCGCCGCGCACCCACCAGGTAGGTAAACTTGCCAGGCACGATGTCGGAGTTGTTCTCGGTATCGCGACCAATGCTGCCTTCGAAGTGCAGGTACTGATTCAGCACGCCCAGCTCGACAGAGGCGGCGAAGTCGTCGGGTTCGCGGTAGGTGATGTCGAGTACCGAAGACATCTTGTCGCCGTATTGCGCCGAGAAACCGCCCGCGCTGTACGCGACGCTGCCCACGAGGTCGGAGTTCGTCACCGGCAGGCCCTCTTGCATGCCCGCCCGAATGAGCTGCGGGCGGTAAATGCGCACGCCGTTGATGTAAATCAGGTTCTCGTCGAAGTTGCCGCCCCGGATGCGGTACTGCGAGCTGAACTCGCTGGTGGTGCCGCCGGCCATGTTCGAGATGACTTTCTCGAGGTTGGCATTGCCGGGCATGTTCTGGATCTGCTCGGGGGTAATCGAGAGCTGCTCCATGAAGGGGTTTTCGATGGACTGTCGGGCGGTCGGGTCGCGCTTGGTCGTAATCTCGACAGTGTCCGTTGTGAGCCCAATCAGGTTGAAGCTCACACGCTTGTCTTTCCCGTTTTTAATAGTGAAAGACTTTGAGAGCGTATCGTAGCCCGTGGCCCAGGCCGTAACGGTCAGCTCGCGCTCGTCGCCTGTGACGGGCACCTGAAAGATGGTCTCGCCACTGGCATCAGTCCGCTGAGCCTGAAAGGTTTCGCTGATCTTCACCGTGGCGTTGGGGATGCCAGCCGTGCCCTCGTCCGTCACGCGCACCTCCAGCTGGGCCCGTTGCGCAACGGCAAACTGCATGCTTCCGAAGAGCAGGCAAAATGTGAAAGTAATTAAGTTTTTAGCAGACAAGAGAGCAGAACTAACAAGCAGTGATTCAGGCGAATTGAGTGGGCCGAGCGTTACGCAGCTGTTGGATGCGACTAGCCGGGTCGTCGGCTTTGAAGACATAGCTGCCGGCCACCAGCACGTCGGCACCGGCCTCCAAAACTGGCACGGCGGTGTCGGCCGTAATGCCGCCATCGACTTCAATCAGCGTCTGGCTGCCCAGCCGCTGGATTAACGCCTTGGCCCGGCGAATCTTGTGCAGTGTGTTCGGAATAAACGACTGCCCGCCAAAACCGGGGTTCACGGACATTATGAGCAGGATATCCGTCAGATGCAGCACATTTTCGAGCACGCTCACGGGCGTGTGCGGGTTGAGCACCACGCCGGATTTCATCCCTAACTCACGAATGCGCGTAAGCGTGCGGTCGAGGTGGGGCGAGGATTCGTAGTGCACCAGCAGGTGATCGGCCCCGGCATCGCGAAAGGGCTCCAGATACGGATCGTTGTCCGCGATCATCAGGTGCACATCCAGGGGTTTGTCCGTCAGCTTTTTGATGGCTGCCACAACGGGCACGCCAAAAGAGATGTTGGGCACAAACACGCCGTCCATGACATCGCAGTGCACCCAGTCGGCGGAGTCAATTTGCGCAATGGAATCGGCCAGATGACCGAAGTCGGCGGCGAGCACAGAAGGGGCGATCAGGGGCGTGGGCATGGCGTTCAGCTACGTAAGAGCGTGAAGATAGCAATAGACCGTGGAAGCGTACAAGGTTCGTGCCCCTAGAACGGATACTCCAGCGCAAGGTTGTACTGAATGTACGGTCCGCCGATAAATTGGCTGTCGTTGATCAGCCAGCGCTGGAGCCCGGGCGCGTACATCTGCTGGGCGACATCGAACCGGATGATGACGAAGGTGAACTCCAGGCGCAGGCCCGCACCGCCCGATACGCCAAGCTGCAGGGTCTCACGCGAGAGTCTGGCCTGTGGGTCTTCCAGCGAGGTGTTGCTGCCGAACCACACGTTGCCGGCGTCCACAAACAGCGCGCCTTCGATGGGGCTGAAAATCGGGAAGCGGTACTCCAGGTTCGCCTCAAATTTATAGTGCCCCCCAAACGTGAGAATACCACTGAAGTCGCGCTGCAACGTGCCCGGCCCCAGCGTGTTGGCTTGCCAGCCGCGTACGGAGTTCGTACCACCAATGAAGTAGCGGTATTCAAACGGCACCAGCTCATTCGCCCCGTACGGGAAGGCCGCGCCGATGAGCAGGCGCGAGACCAGGCGCTGCCGACCGAAAGGTAGCTTGAAGCGCCCTTCGGCGCTGATTTTGGCGAACTGCCCATAGTTTTGCCGACCACCGATCTGGTGATCGCTGAGGTTGCCATCGCCCAAGCCGGTCTGGCCGATGAGGTCGACGAGGTACGGAATGTTGCCACCGATGCCCGCCGACAAGTTGGTGAACCACCCAAACTGGTACGGATAGCGCGCATCGGCAAAGTTGTAGCGCCGCGAGACGGCCAGGCGATAGCCCGTGTTGGAGTTGAAGCGCGTCGAAAAGTCTTGCGCCACCAGCACCGCGAGCGTCGGGTCGTTGTCCACGAGTTGGTCGAGCTCTTGCTGAAAGCTGGGCGTGAGCTCGGCATCCACGACATTCACACTCAACGCATTGAATGTCGATTGAAAGAGTGGCTGGGCAATATCGTCAATCGCGTACTGGTGCTGCCAGGTGTACGAGAGGTTGGCGTTCACGGTGTTGCGTGTAAACTCGACGGGTTGCTCAGACCGGAAGTCGGTGCCGATGGTCGTCATCGGCGAGTAGACCGGGAACACCCGTTCGACGCCCTCGCCGAAGGAAATCTTCCGCACCGTGAAACTTTCATTGAAGCCGGAGCCGGAACGGGCGATGCACACGCCCTCGAAGTTCTGAATTCGCTCGCGATTGCCTTC
>CAZTEZ010000152.1:0-7400 GCA_964611815.1 uncultured Bacteroidia bacterium
AAGAGACAAAGGCGACCATCCGGTGCATCCCGCTGGACGCACAAGACGAGGACGGCAAGTGCATCAAAACCGGTCAGCCAAGCCAGCGCCGGGTGGTGTTTGCGAAGGCGTATTGAGTGGAGCGCTACTCAAAGCATGTGGGACTGGCGTTTGAATAGTAAAATTGAAATCAGTCGCTCAAACAGTTCCAATCTACTTTCATGTAATTCGGTGAATAAATCGATATAGTTTTTAGTCAAAGAAGCACAGAGAATTGCTTCAGAGGCTTTGATCTTTTGATTGTCACTGAAATCGTAATCAGCGGTCAAGCGGCGTTTATATAAGTGAACGAAGCCGTCTGCAAGTGTTTTCAACGTAACTATCTCTTCTTTGGAGCTATCATGAAATTGACGGGCAACTTTATTCCAGTTGTTCGGTGTCTGTTGCAGTTTGTCAGCACTCAATTTCAGGTAAGCATCAAATAAATCCGTATGTGTGAATGCCCTAGTAGCAATATCAATTGCTTTTTGATCACGATAAAGATGGCTTGCTGCGCCTCTTGTAGTGAGGTGAAAGGCAGAATAATAGCAAGTGGAGATACTGCGTCGAACCTTTACCTGGTCATTTGAAAAGCCAGCTTGTTGTATAACGTCATCTGCAAATTGCCACAGTTTTACAGCGTAAGCTTTGGCGAGAGTAATGCTCATAATCACATTCTAAAAACTAACCATCATTGCTAAATGTGGGAAATTGCGTTCGCGCCATAAACTCAGCACCCGTAGCACATGCGCCGACTGTTCGGGGCTGATTGAATGTGGCTTCAGTTCAGCTTCAGGGCCTAAATCAAGTTTGAATTCAATCATATCATCCCCAAAATAATCCTCCAACAACCTGAAGCCGATGCGCTCAGGCTGAATGGGCAAGTTGGCGGCCGCAAACTCGCGCTCGAGCTCCGGCAGGGCGGGGTGGTCAAAAATGTAGGGGTTGATCGAAACGTCGCTGCTGGTCATGGCTTCAAAAATCGTGATGGGCTATACGTATAACGAAAGGCCGATAGGCTTTGTCAGTCTTTAAGGTAAAGAAAAATCGCGATAAGCGCCTAGGTGGCACCATTGAGGCCGAAGCGTGATAATCACACTTCAGCCTTAACCCAAAGCTAACCCGGCAGGGGTTTTCACTTTGACGGGTAATTTTTATATTGTAAAACCTAGCAACCTGCCAGCGCCTGACATCCATCCACGTCTTCACCCGACCCATGGCAGACCTGAACACCTTAAACCTGGCGGCCGAGGTGGCGATGAACAAAGTGGCGTTCATCACCAATCGCAAGTCGCAAAGCAATGACGAAGAAGCCATTGCAATCGTCCTCTCGCACGTGAACGAGCACCTGCGCACGGCGCTGCGCTGCGCGAAAATCGGGCAGCTCAGCATCTCGCATATCTACATCACCGCCGCCGGACACGTGGCAAAGGGCGTGCAAATGCAGGTCAGTTCTCGCGAATTGGGGGCACACCTGCGCGACCTTGTCGGGCATATGGGGGCCGTGAATCGGGCGTTTCGCGACTTTGCTTCAGCGCAGTCGATGCCGCAGTATGAGCGGAAGGTGGTGTGATGCAGCGGTAGGTTCGATCACCCCCCAAACAGCTTTCTGAAGAAGCCCTTCGAGCGCTCGGTATTTACGTTTGGCGCTGGTACAAACTCGGGTAAATCGCCCGCTTTGGCACGCGCCAGGCTCTCTTGCAGTTCACTTTCTGAAAATGGCAGGCTGTGCAAGCTCTCGACCGCCTCAAACGCGTTGAGGTCGAAGCCCTGGCGGTATTTCAGCCAATACTGCCCAGCCTCGGTCGAGTAGCCCACCTGCTCCCAGGCTTCGGCCAGGTGCTCAAACGCGTAACGCGTTTCGCCGACGAAGTAGCCCAGCTCCAGCAGGCCGCGCGTTTCGATGAGCCGCGGCGAGCCATTGGCGAAATCCAGGACGTACTTCTCCGTGGGTACGGCCTCGTGTCCGTTTTTCATGGGGTACACCAGCGTAAAGCGGTCGGCATACTCGCGCACATAGCGCTGCTCTTCGCGACGATTGACGGCCAGCCACTCGAAGAACGCGCCGTCGTGCGCGTAGTCTTTTACCATCTCTTTTTCTTCGGCCGCCTGCCCGTTTTGCGAGATGCTGTAATGCCAGAAGAAATGCCGCCGACCCAGCAGCAGCCAGACTTCATCGCCGACCACCAGCTGTTCGCCGAGCTGGAGTTTGCCCGAGGGATAGGGCACGGCCTCGGGGTCGAACTGCCGGATGACGGTGTAGGGCTTTTCGGCCGTGGCATCGCTCACCACCCCGCAGCTGTGGCAGGCGATGTAGATACTGCGGTGTTCGTACTGCGGCAGCTCGGTGCGGCAGTTGGGGCAGGTGATCGTGCGGAAGGGCGCGAACTGAGGGGCAGGTGTATCGGCCATCAGATTAGACGTACGGAGTGCGTTTTCGAATCGTGCAGCGATGCGCTTTCGCTCAAGCGTTTCTGCACCAACGGAATTACGTATTTTCAACGCAATGCGTTTACAACTATTTCTAAAACCGGTTCAGTGCGCGCTGCTCATTGCGCTCTTTTTCATCCCTACCCTTTTCCCCACCGCGGGTCGCGGTCAGGGGGGCGAGAAAGGCCTGCGGTATGCTGTGGGGCCCAAGGCGATTGAGGGTGGCTCGCTAGCGCTGGTGTACGAATATGCTGCGCTGGAAAAGCCCGGCGACTTCAACAAGCACTACATCCGGGCGCTAGTGATTCTGGAGGAAGGCGAGCCCGTGGGCATCAAAATCGCCGGGCACAGCGAGGAGAGCATCTGCCGACAGACGACCGAGATCGTCATCCAACTCGCAAAAGACCTGGACGGCAAGCGCGCGAACTTCGGCACCATCGACAGCGAGGAGGGCTACTTCGCGAGCTACGGCATCTTCGACGGGCCGGTCAACGACAAATACCGCAAGCCTTATGAGACGGCCTACGAAAGCCTGAAAGCCCTGGAAGCCAGCGCGCCGGGCAAGCTGGAAGTGCGCACGATGATGCTCAGCGAGTACCAACGCATCCACCAGGAAATTCTGAAGCACGAGCAGGCCAGCGAGCCGCAGGTCTACATCCACTACCTGCCCGAGCCCTTCATTCTGTACCGGCCCACTAACAGCTTCGCGCCCGAGCAATTCGCACAGCTACGGCAGAAAGTCAAAAATGAAGTCACCCGCGATTACATTCAGCGCGTGAAAGCCGAGCAGCAAAACCTGCAGGCGCTCATCGACATCGTGAACAAAGTGGAGCTGCCGATGCAGTTCCGGCCCTACCCCAACCCGATGGGCATCGTCGAGAACACGCCCCAGCGCATGCAGCGCTACCGTGCCATTTGTGCTGATGCCCTGAAAAAGCCGGACAACCGCCGCCGGATGCTCGACAACAACAAGCTGCTGAAGCAGTACCAGCTTGAGCACAACAAATTGCAGAACCCGTATCTGAAAGAATTCTCGCAGCTGGTGCTGGATTTCATTGAAGGCCTGCTCGTGGAAGATGAGCTGTGCATCAAGCTGAAGGAGTCGCTGATTGAGATGGAGGAAGACCAGAAGTTTCAGGCTGATAGCGTCTCGCTGGAGTGGCAAGCGGCTGACCTGAACAATTTCGCCCAAACGCTTGAGCGGGCACTGGTGAACAAAAAGACCTTCGTGCTCTTCAGCGAAGGCTTCGGCGAGCGCCACTACGATCTGCTGACAGACGCTACCATCCGGGGGTGGCCGGCGCTCGACCCGCGGCAGTTCAAAGCGCTGTACACGAGCGGGCATGCCGTGCGCAAAGAGGCGCGGGCCATCAGTCAGTATCACTACATTGCCCCGAACAACGGCCAACCACAAGTGGGCGCGAGTGTGTCGGGCGTGATGTTCCAGGTCGTGGGTCAGGGTCAACCGCAGTATTATGCCCTGCAGGATTTTATGTACACCGAAAACGAGGTGCCCGACGTGATGGTCGTCGCCCGCCGACTGGCTTCCAGCGGGCAAATTCCGCAGAAGAACATCAAACTCGTGCAGTATCGGAATGGCAAGCCGAGCGTCACAGAGGCGCCTAATACGCTGATGCTTTCGGCTATCGAAAAGAACTTCGTCTTACTGCCGGCCAACCAGCAGCTCGACACCCTGCGCGCAAAGACGGGCCTGCCGATCACCCCCCTGCAACCGGGCATCGCCTCTGGCAACAGCTTCACGGTGGTGGGCCAGGGGAACCTATATCTGCACCAGCACTCGCCTTTCGCGGTGTATGCGGGCGACTTACTCCGCCACGCCACCCGCCGCGCCACGCTAGACCCCAAACTCGATGGCAAGCTCGGCTTCAACCCAGTGCACGTGCCGGTCAATGCGCCGGTGGTCGTCACAGGCAACTCGTGGTACGAGTTCAAATTCGCGCAACTGCCACAGGGTGCCAGCACCCTGATTGCCAGTGCCCAGGCCAGCCCCGACCAGCGCGCCAAGCTCTCAAACAATTACGCCCGGCTAATGCTGCAACTCCCACTCGAGTTGCGCGACTTGCCGAGCGCTTCGCCCATCAACACCTTCGCGAATAGCTTCGTGGGGCTCTTCGATGGCTTTATCAAACACGCCCAGGCGAAGTTTGGCGAAAATGCCGATCAATGGACGCGCGACCAGCAGGACTACGTGAGCTTTGCGCGCGATCTGTTGAATGGCCTTTATGAGCGCCGCAAAGATCAAGTCACGCTCGTGGCGCACAACCCCGACCCGCTGCGGGTGTTCATCGCCGGTGGCGAGGCGTATCTGACGGACTTCCAGCACGACAGCGAGCAGCACTATGCCGGCCACCTCGCGCAGGTTTTCGCGCATATGGCGCTCGTGCGCTACACGGATGCCAAGCCACTGACCGAGAGCCAACTCAAGCCGCTGTTCAGCGAGCTCATCACCTTGGCGAAAGAGCTGGACTACATCCCGGACAAGGCGCTGCAAAACGACGACTTCCAGAGCGGCCTCGCGATGGGCATGTTCGACCTGCTGCCCTACTTCGCCAAACAGCGCATGGGCTACGACGCCGAGTCGGCGGAGGTGAAGGCGCTGGCAACGCGCATCCAGAACGTGTACCAGCCGGCGCTCATCTTTCTCTTAAAACAAGCCGGCGAACAGCCCCTGTCTGAGGGCACCAGCTTTCTGATGCGCAACCTCGGCCTGGTGCTCGAGACGCTCGCGAAAGGCGGGTTTGTGTATGCGGGGTGAGTACAGTTTGGGCTCACCGTCCAACCACCGGCTGCAGACCGCCTTCGCGTGTCCAGATATAGCGGCCTTCGGCAGCTTCTGGCGTGGGCGGCGGCGGCGTAGCCTGGTACTTCGGCAGCTTTTCAACGACTTTCATATCCAGCGCTGGCTGAGTGGGGGCCTGCTCACGCGCGGCCTTCATGCGAGCCATGCGTGCTTCCGGCGATAGCTCCTCGCCATCGACGAACGTCTGCGGCTGTACGGGGTGCTCGCTAGGGGCGGCGTTCTCAATGAGGTAGTCGAACGGCACCTGAGCATCGACCGGTTGCGCTAGCTTCAGAGTAAAGCTGCCAGCTTTGACCTCGCTGACCCAGAAGTGCGCGCCAGCATCGCCGCGCATCGTCAAGAACAGTCGCGAGTCAGGCTTGATGCGCGGGTCTTCGACAGTCACAGTTTTGCTGCCAGCTGAGATCGTCGTGGCGCCTGTCGCGCTCAGCCCGTTGGTGTTTTGGTTGGGGTGGTACCAGCCGTTCTCGATGAGGCAGAGTACGGTTTCCTTCTCTTCGGAGACTGGCTCCAGCGCACGGCCCACCACGTAGGCGTTGCCGTTGGCTTTGCAGGCGACACCTGGTACGCTTGAGGCGGTGAGATAATCGCCAGCAGCGATCTCGCCACCTTCCAGATTCACTTTCACAGGCACGCGGCCGCGCAGCGCCACGGGCTTGCCGGCCCGCGGGCTGTTGAGCGTCAGGGTAGGGTTAGTCGAGTACACGCCTACAATGTGCTCGGCAGTTGCGGCAGTCGTTTTCACGTACGCGTCGCGGCCGCCGGGTGCAATCGAAATCAAATCGCCCGGTTCGCAGAAGTCTTTGACCGGCAGGTACTCAGCCATGTCGCCGAGCATGACGTTGGAGCCGGCGAAGATGTTGTTCTCGGCGTAGATGTTGCCAGCGTCGAAGGTGCCGGAGAACACTTGGGATTGGTCAAGTTTGCCATATACAGAGAACCCGGACATATTAAAGCTCGTACCAGCCGCAGCAGGCCCGATGGCCTCCTGCGCTACCAATCGGAAACGGATCCAGTTGCCAGCGGGTGCTGGGCAAGCAATCGTACTTGTAGCAAGATTGATAAAAGGAGCAAAAGTTGTACCCGTCCAGCCGGCTTCACGACCGGTAACGAGGCACGCGTCACTAACTGAGTACCCAACAGTAGCACCGGCATTATATGGGTTGTCTAGATAATTGGAAGCTGGTACTTTCGTCCAAGTTGTGCCATCGGTACTGTATTCCATGTAGCAAATATCTGCCGCCGCCGGAAAGGATTGAAAATAGAGGTCAGTTATGTAACTGATCTGAATATAGGTTTCGGCCAAATTCGCGGTCGAAGGGATTTAGACCCATGGGGATACGAGTCTGGATTTGCCGACAAAACCGCTAGCTTGATAGGTTAAATACAAATTACTCAACTGATTGTTGTTCGCAAGCTGGTTGCCGACCCAATCTGCAGCTCCGCAGACGGGGTCTGTAGTCCGACCACTTTGAAACTCGCCTGCCCACTGGTAAATAGGCACGAAATCGTTACTAACAATACTCGAACTCGGCGTTGGCATGGCCAAATCGCCCACTTTCAGATAGCCCTCAACGTGGGCGTTCTGGTTCACGTGTAGTTGCTGGGCAGCGCTTGCCGTGCCGATGCCGACGTTGCCGCCGCTTTCGACGCGCACACGTTCGGTGCCATCGGTAGCGATGAGGAAGTCCGTGGCATCGGTGGTGCCCAGGAAGTTCTCGCCCGCGCCGGTGCCGGGGGTGGTGCCGCCGTTACCGAGCAGGCCCCAACCAGGTGTGCTGGTACCCAGGCCGATCCATTGCGTGCCGTCGTGGTAGTACAGTTGGTCGTCGTTCTGGTTATAGACAAACAGGCCCTGAACTTTGGGGTTCAGAACGTTGCTGGTGTCGGCCACCCGCGTCAGGCGCAGGGCTTTGTCAGTGGCATTCAGATCAAGCAGTGAGGAGTTTGCCGGTGCGGCGGTGCCAATGCCCACGCGTTGGGCAAAAAGGGTGGTCGCTGCCAGGCAAAAACAGCAAATCAGGAGGTATCGGTTTAGCATGTAAGTAGGTTAACTTAGGAGAAATTCTAAGTTAATACTGTAATGCCCCCCAAAATTTAGACAGCCCAATAAGAAAACCTGAGAACGAAA
>CAZTEZ010000153.1:0-7395 GCA_964611815.1 uncultured Bacteroidia bacterium
TGCTCGAGGCGCACGCCTTCCACGTCGAGGCGCTTCACGCGCAAGATGTAGAGGTACCAATCTTCGTAGCCCGCACGGATCTTGTAGCCCTTTTTCGGCGAGACCAGCTTGGGGTTGTGCAGCGTGAGGTCGAAGCTCGAACGCGTGCGAATGAGCTCGTTTACGTAAAAGCTATCCGTAATTTCCGGGTTCAGCGCCGTATCGATGATATTCTTCCAGTCGAGCTGCCCGAACAGGACACCCGGCAGACCTACCAGCACAAATAGCAGGCTGAATATTCGAACTGAGCTACGCATCTTCTACAAAACAACGGATTTATTTCGATTGTCGTTTATCGTGCCGAGAATAACACGCACACGCCTGCTGACCTTTCAGTGTGGATAAGTGAATGATGAGCACACCAGAGTGGGGTGCAGCGCGGGCGGTGTGGAACACCTGCGGCTGGGTGGTCGAATTTTCCCAAACCTAGCCCTTACCTTTGCTCTACATCACTGGACTCTTCACGCCACCACAAGACTGCGCTCATGCATATTGCAATCGCCGGAAATATCGGGTCGGGCAAAACGACACTCCCCTCTCAGCTGGCCAAGCCGCTGAACTTCTCACCGGAATTCGAAGACCCGGCTGCCAACCCCTATATCACTGATTTCTACAGCGATATGCAACGCTGGGCCTTCAATATGCAGATGTGCTTTCTTGATATCCGTCTGCGTGCGGCCATCGCCATTCAACAGAGCGGGAAAGACACGCTACAAGACCGGACGATCTACGAAGACGCCGAAATCTTTGCGCCCAACCTGCTAGAGATGGGCCTGCTTTCGCAGCGCGACTACGACACCTACCGCAGCCTTTACGACTCAGTCGTGCAGCTCATTCAACCGCCCGATTTGGTGATCTACCTGCGCGCGAGTATCGCAGCGCTGGTCGAGCAGATCGCCTCGCGCAACCGGGCGTACGAAGATTCGATTCGGATGGACTATCTCAAACGCCTGAACGAGCGCTACGAGACGTGGTACGAGAACTACGACCACGGCAAAAAGATGGCCATCAATGTCGACGAACTCAACTTCCGCGACGACGACACCGCGCTGGGCGAGATCGTGAAGCGCGTGAATGCCGAGCTGTTCGGGCTATTCAATGGCTGAGGATAACTAAAGGCCTACTGTTTAATGCGCCGCCAGTAGGTCGATTTGCCGAGCAACGAAAACCCGACGTAGCCCCTGAGCTTCAGTTTGTTGGGGTTCACCAGCTCGACAAAGGAGTTGTAGCTGTTGCCGTCTTCGGGGTTGTAGACCGTGCAGTCGTCCCAGCGCTTATCATCGGGATCCCATTTGCAGCCGAGCAAGATGTCCATGCCCTGCAGCAGGCGGTCGCGCTTGGCGGGGTCGGGGTTGTGCTTGTCGCGTTTCTCTTTGCCGGTTTCGGGGTCAATCGTGACGCGCTGCCACGAGACCCGACCGTAGTACTTGCCCCCCTTCTTGTAGATTTCAATTTTGCCGTCTTTCTTTTTCGTGAGCCATTCGCCAACGATATCGTTGGCGCTTTGAGCCTGAGCGGGTTGTAAACAGCAAATCAGGACACTGAACAACAGCACACTGAGCGAGAAGCGGGACAAAGACATAAAAGACAGGTTAATGTTGAGGCATGGCTGGTTAGCTGGCGGGGCGGAGGAGGCAACAATTCAAATTAAAGGAAAGGACGTGGAATTATCCAACTATGAGGCTGCTTCAGGCGCATACACTTTTAGCATTTCGCGCTTTCGACCGAAGCCCTGTGGTCGGTCAAACGCAAAACCATGTGCCTTTAGTATGCGCTTGGTGTTGCCGGTCACGCTGAACGTCACCAGCACGCCATTTGGACACAACAGCTTCAAAGCGTGCAGCATCGGGTGCTGGTCCCAGAGTTCGGGGTGGGCGTTGGGGCCGTAGGCGTCGTAGAACACGACATCGACGGGCGGCAGTTCAACTGCAGAAGGAAAGACCTGCTTGTAATACGTCAGTTGGCAGCCGGGGAAGTCAACTTTGAATTGCGCACCCGGCTCGGTATCCAAGGCCTGTTTGTTCACGGCGAGCGTATCGGCCTTCAGTGCCTCGCGTACAGCAACGTGCTGGTAGAACTCATCCAACAGCTTGGGGTCTACCGGCCGCGGCTCAAACGCGAAGTACGCCAACTCGCCAAAGCTGACTTGCTGTAACAACTCGCGAGCCAACGTAAAGTTTAGTCCTGTGCCAAACCCGACCTCCATTATCCGCACGGGTTGCTCGGTGACCAGGCGCTGTTCCAGGTCGCTCTGCGCCAGAAACACGTGCCGGCTTTCGCCCACCGCACCATCCAATGAATGCAAATGCGCTTCAAACTCCGGGTCATAGAGCGTAGGCGAGCCATCTGCCGTGATTTTCAACTCATAAGCCACTGCGAACGGGGTTTTACTTATTTTGCACCAAAATACGCTCATTATGCGCGCGCTCAAACTCTGTCTGCCCTTTCTGTTCGCCCTGTCGTTGATGCTCTCAGGTTGCCTGGTCGATGAAGAGCGAAACCGTCAACTGACTAGCAGTACAGACGATGGCGATGACCCCAAGGTCGTTCTGGATAACACCAAGACCGATTCCACGGGTAAGGAAATCATCGTGATCGAGGAAAAAGAGCGTGAAGAAATGGACACCTCGCCCATCCGGCGGGTGATTCAGCAGCGACGCAACGCCGGTGTGCGCGGCATTGTTTCAGAAGCCAAGCTGCGCCGCTTGGTGCCCAACGAGTTCCGGGGCTTTAAGGCGGGCGATGTGAGCGCGGAGAGCATCAACCTGAAAGACCGCGACCTGGTGATGAGCTTCGTCGACTTCAAGCTGCGCAACAGTGGTCGCTTAATAGAGGGCAATATTACCGATCTGAACGGCGCGCCCGACAAGCTCATCTCTGCCTGGAAGGCGCACAACCTGGAGTTGGACTACCGCTCGACCCGCGAGTTTAATCTCTCGTATCGCCCCAACGACTGGATGGTGGGCTTCGAGAACATCCTGCGCAACAAAAACGAGGCTATTGTGAGTGTGCTGGTCGATAACCGCTTTGTGATCGAACTCCACGGCTACGGTTTCAAAGACGCAGATTTTTTGAAAGAACTCCTGCGCAGCATGCAGCCCAGCCGCCTGAAAGACCCGGCCTCCATCTAAGCGTCCGGCCGTTTCTCGAGCGTTTCTGACTTCCATTTTACCGCAAAACAGACTACCTTAGCAGCGTTACCCAACCTGCTAACTCATGTCTGAAACTCCCGAACTCGTTAAAGCGCCGTGTGCGAATTGTGGCTCCGAAATGCTCTTCGAAGCCGGCACCACTGCGCTGAAGTGCCCATACTGCGGCCACCAGCAAGACATCGACACCACGGCAACCGTCGTTCACCAAGAACGCTCGTTTCACGATGTCGTCGCCGAGCTCTCGCACTCAGCTGGCGAGGGACTGAAGGCCGAGGGTCGTAAAGAATACATCTGTACGACCTGTGGGGCCAATGCGAGTGTCCCCGCTGACCAAGTCGTCATCAAGTGTGAGTTTTGTGGCAACCAGACCGTTAACGAAGGCGCGAAACAGACGCGCGGGATTTCGCCGCAGGGCCTGTTGCCGTTTAAGCTGAAAAAGAAACAGGCCGTCGAGCAGTTTCGGGAGTGGATCGGCAAAGGCCTCTTCCACCCGAACGACCTCAAGAAAGTAACGGACGTGAAAGAGCTGCATGAGGTCTATGTGCCGTATTGGACTTACGACGCGCTCACGTATTCGCACTGGACGGCTGAGGCGGGCTACTATTACTACGTGGAGACGACCAACGACGACGGCGAGACCGTAAAGGAGCGCCGCACCCGTTGGGAGCCGGCTTCTGGTAGCCTGGCGAAAAACTTCGATGATGTGCTCGTCATCGCCTCCAAAGGTGTGACGCAAAGCCGCGCCGAGAAGGTCTTCCCCTACAACCTGCAAGAGGCGGTCGACTATCAACCGGAGTTCCTGCTGGGCAAAACCGCCGAGCTGTATGAGCTGGACGTCGAGCAGGGCTACGAAGTGGCAGACGGTATCATGGACGACGAAATCCGAAGCGAATGCACCCGTGCCGTACCCGGCGACACCCACCGCAACTTACGTGTGAGTACGAACAAGTCGAACATTACGTTCAAGCACCTGCTCCTGCCGATGTTCATCGCGGCGTACATCTACAACGACAAGTCGTATCAGGTGGTCGTGAACGGCGAGACGGGCAAAATTTCGGGCGAGAAGCCGCTGTCTACGATTAAGATCATCATCGCCATCGTACTGGGCATCGCGTTGATTGCAGGTATCTACTTCGCATATCAGTACTTCGGGAAGTAGATCTAGTGCAAACTGTTCATGCCGCGAATAAATTGAGTTGTTTCTCGCTGCTTAAATCTGTGTTAGATCGATTAGTATACGAGTGGTTCGTAGCTGCCATGACGTTGTTTCAGGATTTCGGATTGATAGCTTCGCGGAACCACATAGTTTTTACCGAAAACCTCATCGGCACGCTGCATACTGAACATTTGCTGCGGCCAATAATAATTGGTCAAAGCATATCTCGTGCCCTCATAGACGGGCTTACCACGGTGAAGGCCCTTGACATTCGCGATGATCAAATCGCCAGCTTCGCCCGTAAGCGTAGATGCTTCTAAGCCAAAATACGCTAGAAAATCATCCACCTCTTTTTCTGTAAAGCGCGTTTTGCGGAACGGATAGCCGAGTTGCAGAATGCCTTTGTAGATCCTACTCCAGTCAGAACTATGCTTAACGTATTGAAATGGGCCGTTTTCAGGCCCAACATCTGAGAGATAGAGAATCGTCTTAAACTCATTGAAATGAGCGCTATCACGGTGCCAGCCACCCCCTGAGCCGATATTGCCATCAACGGCCGTAATGCGGTTGGCCATCATGAAGTGATTGATCACTGGCGACAAATGCGTGGCCTTGGCAAAGCCAAACAGGTCTTTGTTGGCGTAAAAATCATAAAATCGCTCAGAAATTTGCTCTCCGCGATAAATCCGAATGTCAGCCCCCTGTGGGTCGGTTGCAAGATCATCACGACGCTCTTCTATAATGCGATCTATTTCTTCACGCAGGATCGCGCAGTCATCTTTTGAATAAAACCCCTTTATTACGCCAATACCGGTGCGTTTATAGTCTGCCCAGGCTCTTAAATAAGCTTCTGGTGGGCGAGCCTGACGGTAGTTGGTCAAAAAGCGTAGAGCATAATAGCTCTGAATCGCCATCGTTTTTAAGAAAGCACTAGTCTGCATGATTTTCTGTAACAATTCGTCAAATTATCAATTCGCCACGATATTCACAATCTTGCCCGGCACCACGATCACCTTGCGCACCGTCTTGTCTGCCAGGCGGGATTGGATGCCCTCCAGTGCCAGCGCGGCGGCTTGTACGTCTTCTTTGCTCAACGACTTGTCCAGCTCGATGTTCTCGCGCACCTTGCCGTTGATCTGCACGGGGTAGGTGACCGTTGACTCGAGCGTGTAGGCTTTGTTGAATTCCGGGAAGCTGGCGTTCAGGATGCTCTCGCTGTGACCCAGTTGCGCCCACAGCTCCTCTGCAAAGTGCGGCGCGTAGGGCGAAAGCAAAATGAGGTAGGGTTCGAGAATAGTGCGCTTGTTGCACTTCAGTTTTTGCAGCTCGTTGGTCAGGATCATGAACTGCGCGACGGTCGTGTTAAACGACAGATTATCAGCGTCTTCCTGCACTTTCTTGATGCAAAGGTGCAAGTGTTTCAGCTCCTCTTTGGTCGGCTCGACGTCGCTGATGTTCAGTTTGCCGTCGTCGTTATGGAACAGGCGCCAGGTCTTTTTCAAGTAGTTGAAAATACCGCTGATGCCATCGGTGTTCCAGGGTTTGTGCTGCTCGAGCGGGCCGAGGAACATCTCGTAAAGCCGCAGAGTGTCCGCGCCGTACTCCGCGCAGATGTCGTCGGGGTTCACGACGTTCATGTAGCGCTTGCTCATCTTCTCGACCTGGTGATCGCAGACGAAATTGCCAAGGCTATCCAGCTCGAAATCATGATGGTCAAACTCTGGATAAGCCGCAACAAAAGCATTGATATCCAGCGCGTCATCCTTCACAAAATTAACGTCGATGTGGATGGGTGTATAGTCTGAAAGGTCCGCTGGGTTTAGCAGTGAAAAAGAGTGGTATTTACCTGTCGCCTTGTGTCGGTACGCTAAGCTCGAGCGCCCTTGGATCATGCCTTGGTTCACCAGCTTCTTAAAGGGCTCGTCGAAGGGGATGTGCCCGAGGTCGTGCAGCACCTTCGTCCAGAATCGGCTGTACAGCAAGTGCCCGACCGCATGCTCGGCCCCGCCGAGATAGAAGTCCACTGGTAGCCAGTGCTTTACGCGTTCCAGGTCGGCGAAGTGTTTGTCGTTGTTGGCATCAACATAGCGCAGGAAATACCAGGAGCTACACGCCCAGCCGGGCATGGTGTCGGTCTCACGCTTGCGCCCGTCGGTGTTCACCCAATCTTTGGCTTTGGCCAGTGGCGACTCACCCGAGCCGGTCGGCTTAAAGTCGTCAACCTCCGGCAGCGGCACCGGCAAGTGTTCACTGTCAACGGCTTGCGGGTTTTCGCCGTGCTCGTCGAAAGTGATGGGAATCGGCGCGCCCCAGTAGCGTTGCCGCGAGAAGATGGCATCGCGTAGGCGATATTGCACCTCGCGACGGCCGATGCCTTCGCTTTCCAGGTGCGTTAACATCTTAGTGATGGCTGCTTTTACCTCGAGTCCGTCGAGAAAATCTGAGTTAATAATCTTGCCGGTTTTCGCTTCGTAAGCAGCCTCCTCTGTATCGCCGCCTTTAACTACGGGTTTAATTTCAAGCCCGAATTGCTTTGCAAATGCGTGGTCTCGACCGTCGTGCCCCGGTACGGCCATGACTGCGCCCGTGCCGTAGCCCGCCAGCACGTAGTCTGCAATCCAGATCGGCACCGGCTCGCCGCTCACCGGTTGGGTGGCATACGCCCCCGTGAACTCACCCGTGACGGTTTTCACTTCACTCAGGCGCTCGCGCTCGCTGCGCTTGGCGGTTTTGTCGACATAAGCCTCCACAGCCTCCTGCTGTTCGTCGGTCGTGATTTGCTGAACCAATTCATGCTCAGGCGCCAGCACCATGAACGTGACACCAAACAGCGTATCCGGCCGGGTGGTGAAGACCTCGATCTTCGCGTTGTGGTCTTTCACTGGAAACTGCACCCGCGCGCCGGTTGACTTGCCGATCCAGTTGCGCTGCATTTCGACGACCGAAGTTGGCCAGTCGATGGTCTCCAGGCTCAGCAGCAGGCGCTCGGCATAAGCCGTGATGCGCAGCATCCACTGGCGCATCGGTTTGCGCTCGACGGGGTGGCCG
>CAZTEZ010000154.1:0-7358 GCA_964611815.1 uncultured Bacteroidia bacterium
ATTCTTCCAGGATTTTCAGCGCCTCGTCTTTGTCTGCCGAGATCGGTACGTAGTACCCGCTTTTGGCTTTGAACGAGAACGCCAGGCCGACCAGATCCGCCTGGTGCACATCTAGGCTGCCGGTTTCGGTGTCGAAGCAGAAGTGTTTTTGTTTGACCAGCTGATCGATCAACGCTTTGCGGCCCTTTTCGTCATCCACGAGCTGGTAGTCAGTCTTAACATCTCCGAAGGTCTTGATCTCTTCCTCTTCACCACCTATCGTGATGTCCGCATCGAACAAGCGCTTGGCGAGCGATTTGAACTCCAGCTCCTCGAAAATCGGTAGCACCTTGTCTTTGTCGAAGGGCTCGCATTTCAGGTGGTCGAGGTCCAAGTCAACGGGGACGTCCGTTTTGATGATGGCCAGCGTTTTGGACAGCTCCGCCTGCTCGCGGTGCTCTTCCAGCGACTTTTTGATGGACTTCTTGCTCACGTTCTCGATGTTCTGCAGCAGGTTTTCCATGCTGTCGAACTCCTCCAGCAGGCTGATGGCGGTCTTCTCGCCCACCTTCGGCACCCCGGGGATGTTATCAACGCTGTCACCTTTCAGACCCAGATAATCAGCCACCTGATCGGGTCGTACGCCCATTTTCTCCTTTACCTTCTGCATGTCATATACTTCATGGCCGCCGCCCTTACTTTTTGGGCGGAACATGAATACATGGTCTTTCACAAGCTGGGCGTAATCTTTGTCTGGCGTCAGCATATAGGTGTCTACGCCCGCATCGGCCGCCTGCCAGGCAATCGTGCCAATCACGTCATCGGCCTCAAAGCCCTCTTTCTCGAGCATCGGGATGTTCATGGCCTCCAACAGCCGCTTGATGATCGGGATGGCCAACTTGATGTCCTCGGGCGTTTCTTCGCGCTGGGCTTTGTACTCGGGGTACATCTCGTGCCGAAACGTGGGCGCCGAGACATCAAACGCCACACCCAGGTAGTCGGGCTTTTCTTTGTCCAGCACTTCCACCAGCGAGTTGACGAACCCATACACCGCCGAGGTGTTCATGCCGGTGGTGGTGCGCCGCGGGTTGCGGATAAACACAAAGTGCGCACGGTAAACAAGCGCGTAGGCGTCGAGCAGGAAGAGTTTTTTCGGCATGGGGCTAAGATACGCAATGCCACAATCTTTAGCGTACTGCCCCGACGAGTCCTGCTGACGAACGCAGTGAGGAATTACCTCCGTCTATTGCGGGTGCGTGTTTGTCTTAACTTTGATTCGCGTCACCTGACTTTATCCACACGAAAACTTGCCAAAACTTTAGTAAAAATAGACTCCCAATAGCTGATTTTTGGCTCACGACTAGAAAAGGTGATCGAGTGTAGTCTTGTTCGATTAAAGAAAGAGTATCTATGGACACGCACTAAATTGTATATTTTGTTCTTTCTTTCATACTGTTCATACAAACAAAAGTATCCGTTCACATTCGTATATTTAGCAGCTATCCACTTCGTAATCGAAATAGGAGTACCTTCAAATTCTGATTTCCTAGTAGCAAACATTTGAGTGTTTATTTGCTGCTGGATATCATCAGGCACTTCGCTTGCATCAGTATTCAAAAGGATACCCTCATCTTCAATATCTCTTACATCGATAATTACTCGTGCATAGTCCTGCATTGCAACTGGGTCAAAATCATTGATTCCTCTAGGCTGGTACATAATGCTAGCCCCATTAAAACCCAACATAGCCATGAAGTTGTCTTGCAACTCTTTGTATGTACCACTCTGAAGCTCAAGCACATCAGGAATCTCAATTTGCCCAAAACCTTTGATATGAACCGTATTCCACTTGATTTCTTGTGCAGATGCAGTGTTATTGCATCTAACCAAGGCAAATAAAAGCAAAAGAGATATTAACAAGAACCTCATTTTTTCTTTCTTTTTAGCGGCCAAAGCAAAAACATTAAACAAATAAAGGGTATTATCATAGATCCAATCCAATACCCAAGACCTACAGGGAGAGATTCATTAAATAAATTTGGCATCTTTAACACCTTAAAAAAATCATTTAGATAAACAACAAAACCACTTAATGTGACGTTAAAAATAATTAACTGAAAAAGTGACATATTTACAGATTCAGATTCTGACGGGGGATTGTCCGAATTCTTTTTTCGCATACTTATAATGATATAATCAACACCAGAAAAAATGAAATAGCAAACAACCCATGGTATGATAATCCACTCAAATGCTTGTAGTGGTTTGTTAGATGCATAAAAGCCTTGCTCAAATTGATAGTTACCAGTGAGTATCATTGCTATGACATATACCAATGCCAACAAGAATGAGATTAATACAACCTTCCAATGCTTCATGGTGTCACCCTTTTGTGAAATATGGCACTCCTCACTGCATCAGTACAACCAAAAATTGACTATCTTAACCCAAAATCGGGTATCATGAAACTAAACGTTGGCAACAAGCTGCATTACATACGGGAAGATCGGAAACTTACACAAACAGAAATGGCTGATTTGCTGGGTCTTACCACCAGTACATACCAACGCGTTGAGCGTGGTATGGCCTCAGTCGAATTGGATCAACTGGTGCAGTTTGCACGGCACCTGGACATTCCCATTATGGAGTTGCTTCCAGAGATTTTGTCACTTCACAACAATTATAATGGCACTGGGCGAGGTGGGCAACTCATTTTTGGAAATCAATACATTTACAACTATGGTACTGATGTTGATGAAAAACTCCAGAATGAAAACGAAGCACTCCGTAAGCGTATTGATGATTTGGAACAGAATACAGGAAAAGACTGACGTCACTATCCGTCGTCTCGACCTTGCGGAGAGACCCGAGCGGATAGTAAGCGCGCACTCCCAAATCCTGACCATCCCCCAATCAAGCGCATCAAGGTGCAGACAACCACGCGCCTACAGGCGACGGAGGTCCTTCGACGAGCTCAGGATGACTTTCAGACTTCTACAAAAAGGGGATAGTCATGCTGACGAACGCAGTGAGGAAGTACCTCCGTCGGCTGTACGCGCAATTGGCGGAGGTCTACATTCGGCGAAGCCTGTCTTGAGCGCAGCCGAAAGGCTCAGTACAGGCTTCGACAGGCCTGCCCTGAGCGCAGCCGAATGGGCCGAATGGGCTCAGGATGACTAAAATTGCTTTTACTGTAACACACTCCCCCCCAAATCCTGCCCAACCTCCAATCAAGCGAATCAAGGTTCAGACCAAGACACGCCAGCTACCCACACGGCCGCCTCGACTCCACACGCGCCGCTCGACAGGACGTTTGCGCCAAAAGCCTGAACGCGCGAAACGACCGTTCATCGACGGTCATGTGCCAATTAGCCGCTGTTTGGGCATAGAGATCAAGTTCTTAACATCCTGCAAAACACCACGGGCGTTAACTGTGCATTAAATTTTTTCTGACTTAACGTAACCCAAACCTTATCAAGCCCGTAATACCTACCGAATGCCAAGCATTGGTATTCACGCATAATAGCAATCACAGATTCAAATGCCAACATTAGCAAAACCCTCAAACGAACAACCGCAGCCTAAAGAGCTCGATCAAGCCGAACAACAACTCCTCGAGGCCATCGAGCGTACGCTGAATGCCAAAAACAGCCCCAAGCCGGGCTCTGCGAAATAGGCCAAGCCAGTCGCACAAACGTAAAAGCACCCAAGCGAAATCGCTTGGGTGCTTTTTTTTTGGCGGAGACTTGAGACCAACCACAAGTCGCAGTTAGCAAGTGGACTACCGCTTAGCCGCGTTCGCCCAAGGGCTTCACCTCGCGCTCGCCCTCGCCTGTGTAGTCAGAAAGCGGGCGGATGATGCGGTTATCGGCGCGCTGCTCCATGATATGCGCTGCCCAGCCGGTGGTGCGGGCCATCACAAAAATAGGCGTGAACATGTCGATCTCGAAGCCCATCATGTAATAGGCCGGGCCGGCGGGGAAGTCCAGGTTCGGGTAAATACCCTTTTCACCGACCATCGTGTCTTCGAGGATGTCGCTGATTTCCAGCCACTTTTTGGTGCCCGTGAAGTCCGCCATCGCGCGGGCGTACTTTTTCATCGTTGGCACCCGCGAATCGCCTTTGCGGTACACCCGGTGGCCGAAACCCATGACTTTTTCCTTGTTCTTGATCTTGACGAGCATCCATTGCTTCGCTTGATCGGGCTCGCCGATTTCTTTCAGCATGTGCATCACCTGCTCGTTGGCACCGCCGTGCAGCGGGCCTTTCAGCGCACCGATGCCGCCCACAATCGCGGAGTACATGTCGCTGGTCGTCGATGTAATGACACGCGTGGTGAATGTCGAAGCGTTGAAGCTGTGCTCGGCATACAAGATCAGCGAGACATCGAAGGCCTTCACGACCTCATCAGCGGGCACTTCGCCGAAGCACATATGGAAGAAATTGGCCGCCAGGCTCAAATCGCTTTTGGGGG
This sequence comes from uncultured Bacteroidia bacterium, assembly GCA_964611815.1. Lineage (GTDB taxonomy): Bacteria > Bacteroidota > Bacteroidia > J057 > CAZTEZ01 > CAZTEZ01. The sequence continues at coordinate 4,454 of CAZTEZ010000154.1, forward strand.
CGATGAAGTCTTGGCCCTTGCTGTGCCGGTAGCTGTACGCGATGATGGTCGGAATTTTCGCGAGCAGCATCAGGTATTTGTCCTGCGAGGTTTCCGGCGAATCGTCCCAGATGCGGTCGTCTTCCATCCCGAGGAAGCTGACGCCAGTGCGCAGGGTGTCCATCGGGTGCGCGCCTTTGGGGAAGTGCTTGATGACTGCTTTGAGCGTATCGCTCAGCTCGCGGTAGCCGCGCTCTTTTGTCGTGAATTCGTCGTACTGCGCCTTGGTGGGCAGGTCGTCGTGCGTCATCAAATAGGCGACTTCCTCGAAGCTCGCGTGCTCGGCGAGGTCCTGCACTTTGTAACCGCGATACACAAGCGAGTTGATCTCGGGCATCACTTTCGATACGCTCGTCGTGTCGGTCACGACACCGGCGAGGCCTTTGGGGGCTATGATTTTGTCTGACATGGTGTGGGGGTGTTAGGGGTATGGGGAACCTCTTGAGAACCAAAATTTTCAGAATTGACAAAATTTACAGAATGTGTGTTGAAGGCTTCGATTTTGAAAATTCTGTCAATTCTGAAAATTCTGGTTCAAAGGTTGTTACAGCGAAAAATTATAAATCGAATCATCGAATTTGTTGTAGTCTTCGTACCCAAGCACCTCGTAGAGGCGGGCGCGCGTTTGCATCTGGTCGAGCAGCGACTTCTGGTCGCCCTCTGCCATGATGGTCTTCAAGCCATGCTCCACGGCGTGCATCGCCAGGCGCTGGGTGGTTACGGGGTAGATGACGAGGTTGTAGCCCAGGTCTTCCAGCTGCTTTTTCGTCAGCAATTCACTTTTGCCGAACTCCGTCATGTTGGCCAGCAGCGGCACATCAAGCGCTTTGCGCATGGCTTCGAACTCCTCCGGGCCACGCATGGCCTCCGGGAAAATCATCTCGGCGCCGGCGTCAACGTAGGCTTTCGCGCGGTCGATCGCCGCATCCAGGCCCTCCTTGGCGCGGGCATCGGTGCGGGCAATGATGAGGAAGTTCGGGTCCTGCTTGGCACGTGCCGCCGAACTCACGCGCTCCACCATCTTCTCCTTCGAGACAAGCGTTTTATTGTCGAGGTGACCACAGCGTTTGGGGTTCACCTGGTCTTCGATGTGGCAGCCGGCCAGGCCCATGTACTCGGCCTCGCGGATGGTGCGCACCATGTTCATGGACTCGCCGAAGCCCGTGTCGGCATCGAAAATCGTCGGCAGGTGGGTTTGCTTGGCGATTTCCGCAGCGCTGCCCAGCACTTCGGTCATGGTCGTGAGGCCGATGTCGGGCAAGTTGCGGTTGTTGGCCATCACGCCGCCGGAGACGTACACGCCGTCGAAACCGATCTGCGTGACCAGCGCCGCCACCAGCGGGTTATACGCGCCGGGGAATTGCAGCAGCTTGCCGCTATTCAGGGCGTCTCGGAATTGTTTGCGCTTCTCGCGGGGGTCGGTGGGGTTGATGAGCATAGTGTGTTTTGAACCAGGATTGTCGGGATTGGGGTCAGGATTGTCGGGATTGGGTTTATGAGCAAGTTAGCCTCGTCGTCTCGAGCTTGTCGAGAGACCCGAGAGGATAGTGCGCATGCTAACAACTCGGATCCCTCGGCTAGGCTCGGGATGACGACCTCTGCGAGGCCGTGTAGAGATAATCAAAAAATCCCCTTCTCGTCCGGCTCGCTCGCCTCTATTTTGTCGGGCATCAGCTGCGGGTTGAGTTGCAGCAGATCGCTCGCGTCGAGGTCGACGAGGTTTTCGCAGAGGCCGATGAAGCGGTTGCGCTCGGCGCTCTCGAGGATGCCTTCCGTCAGGGTGTCGAACTTCTGGATGTACTGCTCGCGCTGGAACGGACGGGCACCGGCGCTGTGGGCGTTGGCGCGTTCGAGTTCGTCCTCGATTGTCGTGCCGTCTTTCATCGTGATGATGACCTTGCCGCCAAACGCCTTCTTGTCAGGGTCTTGCGCATGGTAGAGCTCCGTCCATTTCGGGTCTTCCACGGTCTCGACTTTCTGCCACAGCTCGACGGTGTCGGGGCGGGCGGCGCGCTCGGGGGCGTAGCTGTCCACGTGGTGCCAGCGGCCGTCTTGCAGCGCGACGGTGAAGATGTACATGATCGAGTGGTCGAGCGTCTCGCGCGATGCACCCGGGTCAAATTTCTGTGGGTCGTTCGAGCCCGTGCCGATCACGTAGTGCGTGTGGTGGCTGGTCTCGATCAGGATCTTCTCGATGTTCGAGAAGTCGTCGATCTTTTCTTTCATGCGGAACGCCAGGTCGATCAGCGCCTGCGACTGGTACTCCGCGCTATGCTCCTTGGTGTAGGTCTCCATAATCGCGCGCTTCTCTTCACCGGGCTCGGGCAGCGGCACGTGGTACTCGGCGTTGGGGCCGTCGAGAATCCAAGCGATGATCGAGTCTTCGCCTTCGTAAATAGGAGACGGCGCGCCTTCGCCACGCATCGCGCGGTCGACGGCTTCCACCGCGAGCTTGCCACCGTGGCCGGGCACGTAGGCTTTCCAGCTTGAAATCTCACCCTTGCGGCTCTGACGGGTGCTGATCGATACGTGCAGCGCCTGCTGAATGGCCTGGTAGGTCGTCTCGATATCGAGGTCGAGCATCGCGCAGATGCCAGCCGCCTGTGCAGGCAAAAGGTGACCAATGTGGTCAATCTTGTGCTTGTGCAGGCAGATGCCTTTCACAAGGTTCACGTGGACTTCATAGGCCGCAACCACACCGCGGATGAACGCCTCGGGCGTGCAGCCCTTTTGCTGGGCGACCGCAAGGATGGGCGGGATGTTGTCGCCGGGGTGGCTGTAATCGGCGGCGAGGAAGGTATCGTGAAAGTCGAGCTCGCGCACGGCGACGCCGTTGGCCCAGGCGGCCCACTCGGCGTGCACGCGG
>CAZTEZ010000155.1:0-7293 GCA_964611815.1 uncultured Bacteroidia bacterium
ATTTTCGAGGTTCTCGGCATCGCGGCGGGTGGGTGCCTGCAGCTCGTGCACCCCGCAGAGGCGAGTTTGCCCACAGGCCTGCTGCCGGCGCAAACGCTGGAGGGTGGACAACGGCAGGGGGTGTTCGGCGGATTGTTCAGTCCTAAGTCACAAGCCGGCCAGCTGCCCCGCCCGGTGGATGTCCGCAGCTTGGGTGCCGAGCAGCTGCGGCTGGATGTCTCGCGGCCGTATATCGACGCGCTGGTGCGGCATTTTGCGCGACGGCGGTGAGCTACGGGACGGTGCGCAGGTACACACAGCACGCGCCTTTCGCAGCCGTCGCTAGTCAACAGCCGCCCAAAGCCGACGCTGATTTGCAGAGCTTTCTCCCGTTTCTTGCTTTCTTTGGCGTACAACTCTGACGAACAACCAAACTCAAACACTATGGACACAGAACTCATCACGATACTGATACTCGGGCTGGTTGGGGGAGCGGTAGCTGGACTGCTAGGCATTGGCGGAGGCACGGTGTTGGTGCCGGCCTTGGTCATTTTTTTGCACTATTCGCAAAAAGAGGCGCAGGGCACTTCGCTGGCGGTGCTGCTGTTTCCGGTGGTGGTGCTGGGCGTACTCAACTACCACGAGCAGGGCCTCGTGCACTGGCGCACCTCGCTGATACTGGGCGTGACGTTCGTGCTGGGCGCGTTTTTGGGGAGCAAGTTCGCTGTGTGGCTACCCGAGCAGCTCAATTTCGGCGCGTTCACCATCGAAAAGCCCATGAAGAAGATCTTCGCGGTCTTTCTGCTGTTCATGGCGATCAAGACGTTTATGAAGTGACCACCAAGCATGGTGGTCACCCTGAGCCTTGGCGAAGGGTCTACGGCTGTTGTTGCGTGCTAGAATCGTAGATCCCTCCTACCGTCGGGATGACGCAGACTTGTCTAGGGTTTATCCCAAAACCCAAAAGGCTTGTCATGCTGAGCGAAGCCGAAGCATCTAATCGCACTTGACATAGCTGTAAAGACACAATTAGATTCCTCCCTTCGACTACGCTCAGGGCAGGCGGAAGACCTCGGAATGACGCGACTATAAGTTTTGGGATAGACCCTAAGTAAACCACCAAAAAAACCGGCCACGCAGAAGGTCAGCGTGGCCGAAAGGTCATGAGGACGCTCCCTCCAGACAAAAAGTCTAACGTTGATTTAGCTCGCCGTCATACCGCCGTCGATGGGCAGTTGGGCGCCGTTCATGTAGTTGGAGGCGTCGGAGGCGAGGAACAGAAACGTGTTGGCCACGTCGTCGTTTTCGGCATAGCGGCCCATTGGGATCATTTGCTCGAAGCCCGCTTTAACCTCGTCGCCAGAGCCCGCGTCAGGGTTGGTGTTGGCAAAGCCACCCTCCAGTGAGCGCATCATGCGGTTATCGACCGGGGCGGGGTGGACGCTGTTGCAAGTGATGCCATGTGCAGCACCTTCTAGTGCCATGTTTTTCATCAGGCCGATCACGGCGTGTTTGCTGGTCGTGTAGCCCGCCACCATCGGCTGACCTTTCAGGCCCGCGACGGAAGAGGTGACGATGACTTTACCACCGCCCTGCTCTTGCATCACCGGGAAAATGTGCTTGTTGCCCAGAAATACGCCTTTCACGTTCACGGCCATCACTTTGTCGAATTCATCTTCGGGGTATTTCGCAACGGGCTCTACAACGCCCTCAATACCAGCATTATTACAGAACACATCGATGCGGCCCATTTTGTCTTTGGCGGCATCCACGTAGGCTTTCACGTCGTCGCTGTTCGTGACATCGGCCACCTGGTAGTGCGCTTTGTCGCCGAGCTCGTCTGTCGCTTTTTTGAGGCTGTCTTCGTCGACATCGACGAGCATCACCTGGTCGATGTTGTTGTCGATGAAAGATTTCGCGATGTGCTGGCCGATGGCGCCGCCGCCGCCGGTAATGAGGGCTGTTTTGTTGCTTAAATCAAACATGGGGTTATGAGGGTAAAATAGAGTGTGAAAATTAAACACACCGGCAGATGCCGTGTGTCAGTATGTAGCTATAACAGAGCCGATTGGTCGATCATTCATTAGGACACGAGTGTCTGCAAACCATGTCGGGTCGGGTATCCGCGCTTCATAAAGGTATGGGTTCCAGATTAAATCTCACCCGCGTTTCAATACACGCCTATGCATCGCGATTTCAGGTACAGACTGGCGTTGCTCGGGCCAGCTTGATACCGTATATTCAAGTCCTCTTCATCACCGACGTTAAATCTGCTTTTCCACTCATGAAAACCCTGCTGTTTACCCTCACGCTCGCCTTTGCAAGTGCTGTCTCGCTGTTTGCGCAAGACAAGACGCCCGCAAGGATTGACCCCACAAATATTGACATCTACCGCGACACGTTGGGAGTGCCGCACATTTTTGCCCCCACCGATGCCGAGGTCGCCTATGGCCTGGCGTGGGTGCAGTGCGAGGATCAGTACGAATACGTGCAAGAGGCGATGCTGAACGCCAGGCGCCGCTTGGGTCGTGTGAAAGGCAAAGAGGGGGCGATTTTGGACTTTTTCGTGCACCTTACGCGCATGGATACGGTCGTGGCGCAGCGCTACGAGACGGCCTTTTCGCCCGAATTCAAACGCGTGCTGGCGGGCTTTGCCCAGGGGCTCAACGACTATGCCGCCGCCCACCCCAGGCGTGTCATCGACAAGAAAATCTACCCCATAAGCCCCCAAGACATCGTGTTGGGCTATGCCGTGCCGACGGTGCTGAACGCTGGGCTGGGCTTTGCGTTTAAGTCGATACTAGACGACCAGCTCGAGACGCTGAACGTCAATCACATCGAGGGGGGCTCCAACGCATCGGTGGTGGCGCCCAGCCGCACGCCCGACGGCAGCACGTATTTTATGTCGAACTCACACCAACCCAACACCGGCCGCTTTGCGTGGTATGAGGTGCATGTGCACAGCGACGAGGGCTGGCACTTTCATGGCGCGACTTTTCCAGGGGCGGTCACGCCATTTGTTGGCACCAACGAAAACCTCTCGTGGACACACACGAACAACTACCACGCGTTCGGTGATGTATACGAACTAAACATGCACCCAAAAAAGAAGCACACGTATCGGCTCGATGACGAATGGCACAAGCTGGAGGTCGACCGGGTGTGGCTGAAAGTGAAAGTCTTGGGGCCCATCAAGCTGCCAGTCCCGCGCAAGCTGTATGTCTCGAAACACCACGGGCCAGTGTACAAACACAACGACAAGTACTACGCGTTTCGCTACCCGGCACTCAAAGAACTGCGCTGCCCCGAACAGTGGTACCGGATGAACAAAGCGCGCAACCTCGACGAGTTCAAGGCGGCGCTCGATATGTATGCGCTTACGCTGTACAACACCGTTTATGCCGACAAAACCGGCAACATTGCGCTCTGGAGCGAGGGCATCATCCCGAACCGCGACCCCAAACTCAACTGGCACTACCCCCTGCCCGGCGATTCTAGCGCGTACATCTGGAACTGGAACGACCGCCTGCCGCACGCCAAACTCGTGCATAAGATCAACCCCGACTGCGGCTACCTCTGGAACGCCAACAACACCCCGCTGAACTGCACCTGCGCCGAAGAAAACCCAACGCACGACTGGCCGGGCGTGCAGACGTTCAACTACAATCGCGGTGATCGTTTCACGCGGATGTTCAAACAGTTTGATGGCGAAGAGATCAGCTGGGAAGATTACAAGGCGATGAAGTACGACAAGTGCTACGACCAGGAGGGCACGTACATGAAAGCCTTCGGGCCGCTGTATGACATGGACCCCGAGGCACACCCCAAAATCAGCGATGCGCTGGTGCATATCCAGAACTGGGGCCTGTGTGGCGAGGTGCACGACGAGCACGCGGCGCTCGGCACGCTGATTCATCATTATGTCTACAAAGCCACCAACCAAAAATTAGCGCTTTGGATGATCAAACAAGACCCCGTGCCCGAACCTGTGCTCGCCCAAGCGGTGGCCAAAGCCAAAGATTTTTTGATGGACCGCTACGGCAAACTCAACGTGCGGCTGGGCGATTTTCAGAAGCACCTGCGGGGCAGCCTGAGCTTGCCGTTAGGGGGCATGCGCGAGGTGCCCTTCGCGATTCACGAAAAAGTCGACGAGCGCCGCGGCATCGCCATCAACCGCGGTGGCGAGACCTTCGTGCAGTTCACGAAATGGAAAGACGGCCAGCCTGAGATTTACAGCTCGAACACGCACGGTGTGAGCGCCGAGGCCGATTCGCCGCACTACACCGACCAGATGCAGGCTTTTGTGAACGAGAAGGTGCGCCGGGTGTATCTGGATGTCGCGAAGATCAAGGAGATCGCTGTCGAGAAGTACCACCCGGTGAAGTGTGAGGAGTAGTAATGTTTTTATATCTTGCCGAACGATGAGTGTAATACTAGGGTCTATCTCAAAACCCAAAAGGCTTGTCATGCTGAGCGAAGTCGAAGTATCTAATCGCACTTGGCATAGCTGTAAAGACACAATTAGATTCCTCGGAAGACCTCGGAATGACGCGAATATAAGTTTTGGGATAGACCCTAGCTTCGGCTTTATCGATGCTTGTTTAGATGACTCTAAGCCCTTTGACCCTCTTATCTTTGACCAATGAATTTAAGGTTCACACTCGCAAAGCTGAGGACAATCTTTGCCTCTATTCTTCTTGTATCGCTAATCATGTTTGCCGCTGTAAAAATTACGGCGCGAAGCATCCGAAAGCAACAACTGCAATATCCTTTAAACACAGTGGAAAGAGCCTTCTATTATTTCGCTGTCAGTTTGGACTGGAATCCAATCCGAGTCATTTCTAAAGCAACACAACCCGGAATGGTTGCCGGATACACACTACAAGATGTACCTCAAGGTAAGTATATTCATATTCCTGACAGTAAGGTCTCTATACCTATCAAAATACTGTATCATCATTATGATGAAAAAGCAGATGCTGTTATTATCACGCTTCGAAACTTGTATACCAACCGCACCGAACATACGATTCAAATTCCGATTGTACAGTTTCAAAACATTTATAGTGATTGTGTTGAACAATCTACAGAAGGGAACACCGGCGTTCAAAGAGATGAAAATCCTATCAGGATTTCTAATTTTGAGCACCCATTGTTACTTAAAGATGGTTCAGTGGTGGTGCGAGTTAGTCGGCGTGGGCCGATTTCGCGCATGTCTGCTGAAGGTGAAATACTTTGGAAATCATGCCGAATAAGTCACCACGCACTTGAATTAGGGCCCGAAGGAAATCTTTGGACTTGTGGAGACCTAACAACGCAATACGCTGAGGAAGAGGATGAGTTTATTTATGAGTCTGTTTTACAGCTTGACGTAGAAACTGGGGAGGTGCTCTGGGAGAAAACCCTAGATGAGATATTTCAGGCTAATCCCAAACATGATCTTTCACTGATTAATCGCAATACTTACGATCCTTATCACATCAATGACGTTCAACCCGCATTGGAAGATGGGCGTTTTTGGAAAAAGGGGGACTTATTTCTCAGCCTCAGAAATATCAATACTGTTTTGTTGTACAGACCTAGTTCAAATAAGATTCTCTGGTCAAACAGTACCTATTGGGCTTACCAACATGACGTCAATATTTTAAATGATACTGCTATCTCTGTTTTTAATAATAACACCTTTGAATCCACAAGGGGCTATCAGGCTGTTGATTCGCTCTCTGAGTTTGTTGTATATGATTTTGTTAAAGACTCTGCTTACTTGCCACACAAAGAAGTCTTTCAACGCACTAACTTTTATTCTCAAACCGAGGGCAGGTCAGAGTGGTTTGTGCAAGACTCAGTTTTATTTTTAGAACATTCCAATATTGATCAACTTATTATTCATGATTTTAAGGCTGATACTGCTTACAGATTTGTGCTGGAGGCACCCTATGAGGGCAAGGTTCATTTTCTGACTTGGGTGCGGCCATATCCGCTGAGTTACTTTGAGAGCTCTCAGTAGAATTGAGTTTGCTAAATTGTAGAATACGTGCCTAATTGAATAAATAGTTACTTCTCTGGCGCCCACCTAAACCATCCGAAACCGTTGCGTTGCTCGATGAGCTCCAGGCGCGTTTCATCGGCCTGCTTTTGGCCCTTGGGCATGCGGCCGGTGCCATAGACCGGGCGCTCGGTTTGCTCATAGAGCAGCCAGTGTTTGAAGTCATCTTTATGACGCGGGAGGAAGTAGTCCGGGTTCTCGGGTGGGATGAAACGGCTGTAAAAAAAGTGCGCGTACGACTTGTAGTTCACCGGGTGGACGTAGAAGTCGCTGCGGCCCTGCAGCAATTCGTAGTATTCGATAGCCGCGCGCTGCGAGTAGCCCTCGATTTTGACGACGAACACGTAAGTCGTTGCAGTTAAGGTCAGCGCCGTGCCCACAAACAGCAGCGTGATGCGCTGGCGCAGCTGCAGGCGTGAGTGCATCTGCCAGGCGACAAGCGTCGTAATCAGCAGCACCCCCACTAACGCTTCCAAGCCCGTCCAGGTGACATCGGCTTGCAGGTTGAGTTTGGCAAAGGGGTCTCTGATGTTCTCGATCAGCCACGCCTTTTGCTGCATCACAAACGGCACGACGATGAATAGCACACTGAATAGCGACCCCACCCCCAGCAGCGTGCGATTTTGCCAGCGGCGCAGGGTGTAGCGCCCGTCGAGCATGGCCTCCAGGGTGTAGGCGGCGAAGAAGCTAACCGGGAAGTAGGCCATCGAGGAATAGTGCACAATCTTCGTTTGCACCAACGTAAACACGCCTAGCACCACGAAGAGCATGACAATCATCCAGACCCGCCACTGCTCCAACTGCTGCGAGAGGCTGCCGCGACTCTTGAACGCCGTCAGCGCAAACGCCGACGCCGGAAAGCAGCCCGCGAACACCACAAGGAAGTGGTAGCCCGGAAACCCGCCGTGGCCGGCATCCTCGGTGCCCAGCAGGCGAATCTGGTAGTCGATGAAGTTGGTCATGAACTCCGGCCCATTCGCCAGCATCTCGGCACCGAACCACAGACCGGCCGTCAGCACCGCCACGCCAAGCGCCACGACAAACTGCAGGGGCTTAAGGTACCACCGGAAGCGCTGCAGCACCCACACCACCACCAGCGCCAGCGCCACCAGCAGAATCGCCACCGGGCCTTTGGTCAGCACGCCCAGCCCGGCCCACACACCTGCCAACATTAAGTCGCCCCAGGGCGAGCGGTGCGCGACGCTATCCAGCGCGGTGCGTTTGGCGAAGGCTCGGAAGAAGCCCCAGAAGCTCAGGAGTATGAACAG
>CAZTEZ010000156.1:0-7259 GCA_964611815.1 uncultured Bacteroidia bacterium
ATGGCCAGGTAGCTCACCTGGTCCATGCCGACATACGCGCGGTAGCCCCAAAACGCCAGCCCCCAGAGCACGAGTGCCACCGCATACTGCAGCGCGTTCTGGCGTTTGAGTTGGCGGCTGTTCAGGCTTTGCGACATTCAGGCGGGGCGTTGGGCGTTGAAAGTGAGGGCGGTGTCCAACAAGGTGTGCAGGCCATCGTGGTGCAGATCGCCTTTGCTGATGATGGCGTATTGCCGAATCATCTTCTTCTCGTAGCCGATCAGCAGGCCGTCGGGGTCGGACAGTTTGGCACCGTGGTAGAAGCCCAGTTTTACGCAGCCTTTGTCATTAAACAGGTAGCAGAGGTTGTCGCCGTGCGCCGTGTAGAAGGGCGTGCGCCACTTCCAGACGGCCTCGATTTCAGGCGCAAAGTTGACCACCAACTCGTGCACCGCCCACAGCAGAACGCGCTGCTCAGGCGGCTGTGCGTCTATGTAGGCGGTGATTTCGTCGAGGGCAGACATGCTTAGCGATGTAATTAGATCAACCGTACTAGACTATTTTGGCTTTCCTGGCTGCAACTGAAAGAGCGCATCCAGCCCGCGCCCGCGCTCCTGGTAGTCGAGTCCGCAGCCCACCACGAAGGCGTCGTCAATTTCGAAGCCCACCCAGTCGGGCTGTACCTGGCCCTTGTGCGCGTTGGGCTTATGAAAAAGTGTCGCGCTTTGCACCTGGGCACCAGCGCTTTGTAGGTAGTCGACGAGATAGTCCAGGGTTAAGCCACTGTCGACGATATCTTCGATGAGCAGCACGTGCTGGCCCTTCAGTTCGAGGCGCGGCGGGGTGACGAGCTCGATCTCGCCCGTGCTCTGCGTCCCGCCCTTGTAGGACGATACCCGCACGAAATCGAGCCGGTAGTCGATCGACAGCAGCTGCACGAGCTGCGCGCTGAACCAAAACGCCCCACTGAGTACGGGCAGCAGCACCGGACACGTCGCCGCATGTCGGCGGTTGAGGTCGGTGGCCAGCGCTGCTATGCGATTTTGGATATCCGCCGCGTTGATATACTGTTCGAAGACCAGGCCTTCGAGTTGGATGCGTTCGCTCATGTGCTGCCTGTGAATCAGTTTTCAGCTACTTTTAAGGCCTATGAATATGCAAAAGCTTTGGCGATTGACGATCCTTTGCGGCTTGCTTCTGCTGTGGCAGCCCGCAACGGCTCAGCAGGATGCTGGCCAGCAGGCACTGCTTGAGGAGATTCACAAACTGCAGCACAGCGGCCATTACGGACGCATGGAGGCGCTCATCAACCGGCACAGCCCGAACGGCGGTTCCGTTTTCGGGCACCGATTGCTGTACTACAAGGCCCTGGCACAACGGCAGTTGGGCAAGTTTGAACAAGCCGAGGCCACGTTGATGGCCAGCCAGCTCAGCAGCCTGACTCCTGATGAATTGACGGCACAGCTGCACCAGCTTGAGCGCCTGCGTTTGTGGCTGGATGTCGGCAACCTGGAAGGCGCGCAATCGCAAATGCTGAAGCTCGCAGAGCGTAAACAGCTCAGTGATAGCGTGAAGCAGGTGGCCGTGCCGACGATGTTTGAGGTCTGGTGGCAAACCGGCGAGTTGACCAAGCACCGCGCCGAGCTCGAGCGTTGGCACCAACACACCGAAAACGGCTGCCCGAGCGACCTCGCGGCGTATGCGCAGGCGTATTTGATCAAGCTGGGCCTTGCAACGGGAGATTATGCCCTGGCAAAAGAACAACTACCGCTACTTGATCAGCTTAAAATGCGACGCAGTAGTTGTCAGAATGCGGTTTCGGCCCATGCGTTGGCTACCCACGAGCTGGCTTTATTAGAGTTGTCGCTCAATACCGGCCTGCATCAGCCCAACGAAAAGCGTTCCGAGCTAGAGCCTGTGCCGGGTTACGTGCTACAACAAAAAGCGGCCATTTTCAAAGCGCAGCAGCAGCTGCAAACAACAGACTACCAAGCTGCCGTCGACCTGCTCAAACCGCTGGCGCAGGAGCAGTTCACGCACTTCCCGATGGCGCACCCAATACAAGCCGAGACCTACTATTGGCTCGGCTGGGCGTACTACTACCTGACGGGCGAGCTTGAATCGACCCGCGCGATTTGGCAGAAAGGCCGCGCTCTGAAGCTCAACTGGAGCGAACACAAAGCCCTGCAAACCAAGCTGGACGCGGCGCTGAAACTGCACCCGACGATCCCGCTCACGCAGTACGAGTCTGCCGACAACCCGGGGCTCAAGCCGCTCATGAGCGACCTCATGGACAGCCAGCAAGTCGACTGGTCGGCGCAAAGCCCGGATATGCTCCGTGACTGGGCCACCAAGCTGCTCGGCTACCAAACACGGCTGCTGCATCTCGTGCAGTTCAACCCTTGGCTGGCTGCGCGCATCGCCCACAACCCGGCTTATGAGCAGTATTTGGCCAACGTGCTGCAGCAAATGCAGCTCAAGCTCGGCCCCGACGAGCGCCACCTGATGGCCTACCCGCTCTTGCGCAACCAGACGTTTCTGGAATACCGCACCCGAAAAAACGATACGTTTTCGGACTTCCCGTTTATGCCGGAAGACAAGTGGAAGGCACTCCAGGATGCCAAGCCGAACACGCTCTCGCAGTGGCGAGACGGAAAGCTCAAGCTCAGTGAGCCGCCTTTCAAGGCGCTCATCAGTTCATTGCCAACCGATACCTTCGGTGTCATACAGGCGCTCTACGGCCCCACGCCTATTCAGCAAGACGCCGCACCACTAAACGTGCTGCAAGCGACCTGCGAAGGCGGGCACGTGCACTTCTTGATCGCCCCGCTGGCCGACCAGCTGACGCTGATGGCCGTCAGCCACACCGATGTCTTCTTCGAAATCAAGCCCATGCCCAGCGAGCTCGCCAAAGTGCTGGAGCTCTACCACGCGCAAACCGCCGGCCAGCTCGAAAAGCCCTCGCCGCTCATCCCTGTGCGGCTATACGAGAAGTTGTTCTTCAGCTTCCCCAGCAGCTTCCGCAAGCAGGGGCTGACGTGGCACCTCCACGCCACCGGCGATTTCGCGGGCATCGACTACCCGAACCTCTCGACTGAGCTACCGCGCCGCACCAACCAGGGCCTGCTGCGCTTCCCGGTGAAAAGCTACAACGCGGTGAAAGTGAGGCCGTAGTTTTGGCCTGTCTTAAAAACTGAATGGTTTTAATCTAAACCCTTCGGTAGCGTTAAATGCGGGCGGTTGAAGACTGGTTATTGAGACACTCTGATGGTTCTAGACAGACGCTACGCCAGCTGCACCTCTTCGGGCAGGTCTTCGGGCGCATCATCAGCTTTTTCGAGGAAGCGGGCTTTTTCGCCGGGCTTGGCCAGTCGGCAGGTTTCGCGCTGGCCGAACCACTTGTAGCGGTTTTTGGCGACCCAGTCGTAGAGCGCATCGCGGATGAAGGGCGGAAGAATGTGCCCCATGTAGGCCAGAAGTCGCCAGAAGCCACCCATCTGCTTGCCGATTTCCATCGCCGCGCGCGATTTGAAGTACAGCTTGCCGTCGCGCCAGAAGATGACACTGAACAGGTCGTCCGTGTCGACATCTTTGTTGCCCAGAAACTGCTTGGCGAACTCTGACTGCAGGCTCGAAAACAGAATCTCGCCACTGCGGTCGCGGTCGAGCACAAAATCGACCGTCGTGTTGCAGAGGTTGCAAACACCGTCGAAAAACAGAATGGCGCGGGAATTGTTGGGCATAATACTGTGGTTCAGGGCAATTTATCGATAAACGCGGGCTTATACAAAATCGCTCACTTTCAGGCCCAATTCAAACGTTCGACCCTGCTGGTCAACCCCACTGCTCCAGTAGCGCCAGCACCTGGTCTTGCCGAGCGCGGGCAATGGGGTAGCGGCGTTCGGAGTACATGATGAGCATGCTGCCCTCAGTGCGATCGAACGCACGCACGACCGAGAGGTTCACCGCGTGCGAGCGGTGCACCTGCACGAAGGGCGGTTGTGGCAGCAGCTCGATCACCTTGCTCAGCGGTTGGCTGACGACGATCTCCTCGCCCGTGCGCAACACCAAATCGGCATAAGCACGGTTAGCCGAAACAGCTTCAATCTCCTCAAAGCGAATGAACTGGAAGCCGTTGGGGGTCGGTACCCGCAGGCGAGGCTGTTGCTGAACGGGAATGCCTTGGTGCCCAGCAGCCTGTTTACCAGTCAATACTGCCCTGGCTCGGTCTATGGCCTGAATCAGCTCGCCCGGTCCCACGGGCTTCACCAGATAATCGACGGCTTGGTGCCGAAAGGCCTGCAGCGCGTGCTGATCGTAGGCGGTGATGAAAATCACGCAGAAGTCCTCGGTGCTCGGCAGCATGTCCAGCAGCTCGAAGCCCGTGTATTCCGGAATCTGCAAATCGAGCAGCACAAGGTTGGGCTGGTGCTGCTGAATTAGTTGCAGCGCCTGCTGAGCGTCTTCGGCCTCGCCAATGACCTGTACGTCGGCGCAAAATTGCAGCAGCATTTCGCTGAGCAGCTCTCGGGCCGAGGGCTCGTCGTCGACAATCAAAGCGCGGATGACGGGGGCGTTGGTCATGGTTCGGCGTAAAGTTAAACAGGCTGAAGACTGGAAGCGGCAGGCTCGGTCGGCAGCAAGAGTTCGATGCGGGTGCCAGCCGGGGAGCCGTCGGGGTGGGTCAGGTCTTGGATGTCGAGTGCCATGGGCGTACGGCCCGGCTGGTTGTAGAGCGCTAGCCGTTCGCGCACCGAAAGCAGGCCCACTGACTTGTGCAGCTGCTGTCGGGCTTTCATGGCCATGGCCGCCTCGCGCCCGATGCCATTGTCTTCGATAACCTCGTGCAGCTGGCTTGCCGAGCGCCATTCGAGCGCAATCAGCAAACGCTTTTCACCACTACGTTTGTGGCGCAGGCCGTGTTCAAAGGCGTTTTCGACGAAGGGGATAATGAACATCGCCGGAATGAGCCGGTCGCGCCCCTCGCTTGGCAGCCGGAAGTCGATGTGCAACGCGTCGCTGAAGCGCGACTCCTGCAGCTCGATGAAGCGCTCGAGCTGTTCGATTTCGATTCGCAGCGGAATGTAACTGGCGCGGGCATAATCAACGGTCGTGCGCAACAGCCCGGCAAAGGTCTTGAGCAAGCGCATGGCCCGCAGCTTGTCGGCTTTCATGA
The DNA here is from genome assembly GCA_964611815.1 of uncultured Bacteroidia bacterium. GTDB lineage: Bacteria > Bacteroidota > Bacteroidia > J057 > CAZTEZ01 > CAZTEZ01. The sequence goes on from CAZTEZ010000156.1 coordinate 5,156, forward strand.
TGGCCGCCTGCAGACTGTTGAGCGCGTTGAACATAAAGTGCGGGTTCATCTGCGCACGCAGCGCCGAAAGCTCGGCCTCGGCTAACTTAGCATCCAGCGCGGCGCGCTGTCGGATGCGGCGCTCGCGGTACTGGTAGATGACCGTCGCCAGCGCCAGAAGCCCCACAACCAGCGTGAGCCAAAACCACCAGGTATTCCACCAGGCCGGGCGAATCTGGAAGTGGATATCCAGCACATCGGCAGTGGCGGGGTCGCCGCGCACCTCGCTTCTGATCTGCAAGTGATAGCGCCCAGGCTTCAGGCCGAGCAACTGCAGTTCGGACTCGCCCTGTGGCAGCGTCTGCCAGGAATCGCTGCGGCCCACCAAGCGGTAGTTTAGCTGCAAGCGGTCGGCATAGCGCAGTGTGGTGCGGTGGACGGCAAAGTCCAGGGTGTTGAGATCGTGTGGCAGCGCTTTCAAGCTGGAGGGGTGGATGGGCAGGCCGTCTTTTCGGGCGCCATCGAACGTCAGCGGTTGCAGCGCGAGCTCACGCTCAAACGCCGAAAACGGCACCCACGTGAGCCCTTGCGTTGTGGCCAACCAGGCACCGTGTTTGCGCAGCGCCAGGGCTTTCACATCGCTTTTCAGCAGGCCATCTGCTATGCTTAGCACCCGCGAAAGTTCATCTTTGGAGCTGTCATATAACTGAAGCCCATCGGTAGTCACCAAAAGTGCTTTGCTAGCCATCCCCTCAACTTTTAGCACTTGCAGGGGCTCTCCATTTCCAGTTCGGATTTCCCGGAGCTGTGTGCCGTCGTTTGCGATCCACAAGCCCTGGTCGTAGGTCGCGAGTAGATACTCGTTGCCGGTCAAACGGCACAAGCTGCGCACCATCAGCGGCTTGCCGGTGGGGTGGCGAATGGTGTCTATTTTTTGCGGGGTTGTTCGCAAAAGGCCATCTTCGCTGGCCAGCAGCAACCACTGGCCTTTGAAGCCGATACACATATCGATAACGCGTCTATACATTAGTTTATCGCCCACGACAAGGCGTTGATCAGCGTAACGCACACTATCGGCATCAGAGAAAGGAATAGGAACAGTTGTTTGATAACGAACAATGGAGGCACTCGGGACATCATTGAGCAGCATCAGGCCGTGTGCCGCATCCCACAGCCGTGGTGGCATGTTTCCACTGCGGTCGATGTCTACGACGACGCAACCCTTGTGATAGAATCGGGAATGCTCTGCCCGAATTTGTTCAAGTGTGTCTATATAGATGTTCTCGATTTCAAATGTAATGGGGTACTGCTGCACAGACTGCACCACGCCTGTGGCGTTGCAGCGTAAGACTTTCCCTTCCGCAGCGCCCAGCACCAGCGCCCCGCCTCGATCGATGGCGATACGTCGAATATCGGCCTCCACGGGCACATGACGGATGCCATTGCGCACATAGCGCTGAACACCACGGTCGCGCGTGCTCACCCACAGCGTGCCCTCGCTGTCGACAACCGCATCGGTGGCCCAATCCGAGTTCAACCGCTGCCAATCCCCGTTTGCCAAACGCAACATCAGCCCCTGATCGCAGGCGAGCCACAGCCCCAACTGCGGTGTGCTGTCGCCTTCGCTGACAACCACCGGCAGCTTAGCCGGCCAATTTTTCAAAGCAGTAAGCCGAGCGTTGGCCAACTTCCAGAGCCGACTACCGGTACGATGCCAGAGAAACAAGCGATTGTTGATTTGACGGAATGACAGCTCTCTTTCCGGAAGCGGAAAGTAGTCGTGCATGAACTCACGGGTGCGCCAGTTGTAAGCGTGCAAGGCCTCGTGGCGGTTGTTCAATAGAACTGTGTCGCCCAAAAAGGCACATTCGAGCACACCGCCGATCACCTCTTGGTGCTTGGTGTGTTTCTCCCAAGCTAGTTTGGCGTGATTCCAGCGCGCCAGACCGTCGTTACACAAGGCCCAGACATCGCCCACATCGGACCGGAAGAGCACTGTCATGCCGCCCAACTTTGGCCTAGGGACGGCCCAAAGGCTGTCGTTAATCAATACTTAGGCGTTGCTGCGGTAGTCGTGGCACCACAGCAGGCCGTACTTGTCGCGAAAGAGGTTGTCGATCATCGC
>CAZTEZ010000157.1:0-7252 GCA_964611815.1 uncultured Bacteroidia bacterium
AAGCTGAGAGCGAATGCGGGGTAGGAGAGGAGAGCTTTGCACTCAGTTACGTGCCACCGCTGCCCCCACTGGAGGGCCCGCCCGACATGACGTTCTGCCCGCGCAACCCCGAGGCCACGCGATTGCCCGACACGACGCTCGCGCAAATCGTGAGCTGGCAGTGGCCCGACAGCAGCAGCGATACGCTCTATACGCCACTGGACGTTGGCACCAACAGCGTGCAGCTCTTCGGGCAGTGCGAGATGCAGACGCGGCAGTTCACGGTGACGGACACCGCGCAGAGCTTCCACATCCCCAACGCCTTCTCGCCCAACGGCGACCTGCTTAACGATGCGTTCGTTGTGGGCGGGGGCGTGGCGCTGGAGTACCTGCACATCTACAACCGCTGGGGCCAGCGCATTGCCGCGCCCGAACCGCCCGAGCTGGGCTGGGATGGCAGCGACCAACCCGAGGGCGTGTACGTGTACGAGCTGCAGTTTGAAGAGAACCGCTGCGTCAATCAGCTCGACCGCCACCGCACCGGCACCGTGACGCTTATTCGCTGAATGGCAGCTCGTTCAATATACCGGCGTAGGAAAATACCGCAAGAACGAGTTTAAAACGTATTTTCGTGCCATGCGCGCATTGCTGCCTATCCTACTCTATTGCCTGCTGCTCGCGCCCCTGTTGACGCATGCGCAACCCGTGCGCACCGAGATGGTGTTCGTAGAGGGTGGCAAGTTTCGCATGGGCAAGCGTGGGCAAGCGGCTGAGTACGAAAAGCCCCGGCATTGCGTGAAGCTGCCCAACTTTTACATCGCGAAGTACGAAACCCAGTGGGTGAACTACGAAGCCTTTTGTCGCGAAACCGGTCGCCACATGCCCAGCGACCGCGGTTGGGGCCGCGACGACCGCCCAGTGGTGCACGTCAATTGGCTGGATGCGGTGGAGTACTGCAACTGGCTGAGTAACAAGACGCGTTTGCAGCCCTGCTACACCATTAAGCTGGTGGAGGGCAACTACACCGTGAGCTGCGATTTTGAGGCCAACGGCTACCGCTTGCCCACCGAGGCCGAGTGGGAGTACGCCGCACGTGGAGGTCACCTGAAAACCAAACGCACCCCCTACGCCGGCAGCCACGACCCGGCACAGGTCGCCGTCTATCACCCGCTGGAAGACAGCCTGCGCAAGACCCAGCCCACCGGCAGCAAGCGCCCCAACGCCCTGGGCTTGCACGATATGAGCGGCAATGTCTGGGAGTGGTGTTGGGACTGGTTCGCGCGCGACTACTATCTCCTGAGCCCCCGCAAATTCCCAACGGGCCCTGAAAGCGGCACCAAACGTGTTGTCAGAGGTGGGTCGTGGTTTTCGCAAGAAAAGCACATCGAAGTGGGCATTCGCGCTGCCGAAGCGCCCGCCCACCACAATAGTAACCTCGGCTTTCGCGTTGTGCGCTCGGCACGTTGATAGTGAAGCCCTTCAAGTGTTCGCGCTGCGTGCGTTAAACCGCTATCTTAACACGCACAAACCGACACTCTGCTTTAACCACTTTAGTATTAGCCTGATATGATGCGCCACCTCAGCCTCGCGCTCCTCCTTGCTTTGAGTCTGCTTTTCGCCGGATGCAATAGCAACTCTTCCTCTGCAGACCGAACCGATGAGTCTTCCGACTCCACGGCCACCGCCGAGCCCGAAAAGCCCAAGGGCCCGCAAATCGAATCCAACCGCTATTGGAACGACCTCGCCCGGTATTTCGGTGGCCTGACGCCCAAAGACGGCAGCCTGCTCAAGGGCATCGACGATGTGACGGTGCGCGCCGAGCTGAAGCAGTTTCGTGCGCTGTTCGACGACCGCTGGGAGAACCGCAACGAGAAGCTCGTCTCGAAGCTGCACGGCTTCAGCGAGCGCGAAATGCCCGAGGCGCACAAGAGCGACCGCACCGTCTTTTACCCCTTCGCCGGGGCCGATATTCACACCGCGCACGCGCTCTTCCCGAACGCCAACAAGTACATCATGTTCGGCCTGGAGCCCGAAGGCCTCGTGCCCGACCCCAACTGGCTCGACGACCTCGACCGCAACCGCCTCGGCCGCGATATCCAGGGCATCAGCGTGATGGTCGACGACATCCTCGGGCTGTCGTTCTTCAAGACGCGCGACATGGAAAAAGACATGGTCAACTACCAGTTCAACGGCACCACGCCGATCTTGCTGGCTTTTCTTGCCCGCCGAGGGCAGGAGGTCGGCCTCGTGCAGCCCGTGCGCCTGACCGAAGACGCAAAAGTGGACGTCATCCCAGAAAGCGAGCGCTACACCAGCGTGCGCGAAATGCAGGCCCGCGACAAAAAGGTGACCGGCATGCAGATTTTCTTCCGCGCCGACGAGAACAGCCCCTGGCAAATCGTCGAGTACTGGAGCACCAACGTACGCGACAACGGCCTGGCCGCCACGCCCCACTTCGAGGAGTACCTGCGTGCACAGAAGCCCGCCAACGGTTACGCCAAAGCCGCGTCCTATTTGATGCACAAGCCCTACTTCAGCAAAATCCGCGACATCATGCTCGACATCTGCGAGGTGTTCATGCAAGACGACAGCGGCATGCCCTATCGCGCGATCCCGAAAGACGTGTTTAACGTGCATTTGTATGGCAAATACGACCGCCCCATCCCGTTGTTCAGCAACCTGTATCAGGGCGATTTGAAGCAGTTGTATCAAACGGATTCGACATGTAAAGAACTGGACTTTGGGATGGGTTACAGCAATCGCCCCCACAACTGCAACATCATCATCGCCAAGCGGAAAGACGCGCACAGTTTGGTGAAATAAAGACTGGCAGTTGGAAAAACTTAAAAAGAAAAGCTGCGCCTATGGGGAACATCCGGGCGCAGATTTTAGCTTTATTTAACGCCGCATGTTTTCAACTCTAGCCCCAATTGCATGTCCTTACCCTCACAAGCCCTCGGTCCCCAACCAGTTTTCCAGAACATCGCCGTGAAGATCTACCTGAACGAAGAGAAGCGGTACGTGTACTGCAAGTTCAAACACATGCTCAACGTTGATGAGCTGCGCCGTGGGCACCTGGAAGTCGCGCACATTTTCGAGCGCACGGGCATGAACCGCTACATCGCCGACCTCACCGATGCCGGTACGTATCCAGAAGAAAACCAGAAGATGCTACTCAGGGATGTCTTCCCGGCTATGGAAAAAGCAGGGCTGGCGTGCTTCGCTGTGATCTTACCCAAAAGCATCTTCGCCTCGCTGAGCCACAACCAGTTGGCGCAGGAGCTGCAGAAGAAGTACACGTACATCGAGACCGAATCCTCCGAGGAGGCCGAGCAGTATTTGGTCGACCAGCCCTAATCTTAGTATTTCGAGCGTTTACGCCCGGAAATAGCCACCCGGTAGATTCTGCGTATATTTTGCGCACTACTCGCTCGCGATGACCTTTTCGACTGACGCACCTCCGCGTGCCATTACCTCTTGTGTGGTGCTGGCATGTATTCTCGCACCCCTGCTTTGCATGGGACAATATCACGCGACGATCCGTAGCGATCGGCCGGGGCAGACCATCGGACCGTTTTCGGTCGGTACCGGCGTGCTGCAGCAGCAGTTCGGCGGAAGCTATCTGGGCACCGCCAATGACCCACAGGCGCAGCGTGGCTACGACCTCGAGAGCGTCATCCGATTCGGCCTCAGCGAGACCTTCGAGCTGAACACCGGCTTCAACTACACCAGTCAGTCGGTGCGCACCGTAACCGACGAGCGCTTCGCCAACAACGGCGTGAGCAACCTTCGGCTGGGTTGCCGCTATACGATTCGCCAGGTAGATGGCTGGAAACCGGCGCTGGGCATCCAGCTGACGCTGCAACTGCCGGTGGGCGCCACGCCCTACCGCCCGGACTACCTCGCCCCGAGCATCACCGGTATCCTCGCGCAACCCCTGGGCGAGCGCTTTTCGCACAACCTGATCACGACGCTCAGCTACAACGGCATCGACCCCGTGCCCGGCGGGTTTTATGCCTATAGTATGGGCTACAGCATCACCGACAAGCTGGGGGTGTTTGTGGAGCCCTACGGCTCGTATCGTGGCGACGACTACGTGCAGTCGTTCGACGGCGGGCTGAGCTACAACCTCACCGACGACACGCAGCTCGACCTCTTTGGCGGGGGCAGCGTTGGCGAAGAGATCGACAGTTACTTTGTGTCGCTGGGCTTCTCCTGGCGGGTTAAAACAGTTGATTACTCGACGATGACCGGTCACCTAAAACACCTCTTGCTTGTTTTGCTGTTACTTACGCCCTTGGCGTGTGTCCACGCGCAAGAAGCAGGAAGCACCCTCGTTTCGGGTGAAGCGCGAGGAATAATCTTCTGGCACCGGGATGTTCAGGATTGGGCGCAGGATGAGTAGGATCGTCAATCAGCTTTTGTCATCGGCTGTGTTTTTTTATTCCTGACTGCCAAGAGATCGCCTAAACTGACAAACCGCCCGACAAATGTAGCGACAGGTATCTTTTCAATAGGGGTTGGACTGACAAGCTAGCAGCCCGTTGTCACGCGCTGTCACCCATTGACGATTGGAACTGCTTTTGCGGATAACACCCCGTATGCTGTGGCGCTGCCACCCAAACCAGAACCTGATTATGAGTGACAGCTAAGGCCACGACTACCTTCAACGCTTTTACAGATGAAGTTTCAAGACTACTATAAAACGCTTGGCGTCAGCAAGTCGGCCTCTCAAGACGAGATCAAGAAGGCCTACCGCAAGCTGGTGAAGAAGTATCACCCCGACGTGAATCCCGACGATGACACCGCCGAGCAGAAGTTCAAGCAGGTCACTGAGGCCTATGAGGTGCTGAGCGACCCCGAAAACCGCAAGCTCTATGACCAGTTGGGCCAGGACTGGGACAAGTACAAGCAGGGCGGTGCCAGCGGCGCGTATCAAGGCAACCCGTTCGCCAGCAGCCAGGGTGGCCAGCGGACGTATCATTACAACGCCGGCAGTGGCAGCAACCCCTTCGGCGGTGGCAGTACTGCTGGTGGTGGCGGCTTTGAGGGTGGCTTTGGCGGCTTCAGTGATTTTTTCCGGCAGTTCTTTGGCGGGGGCGGGGGGCAGCGTGCCAGCCAGAGCGGCGGTTTTGCCGGGGGCAGCACCCGCGGCAAAGACCTGAAAGCGCGCCTCAACATCTCGTTTGAGGACGCGTTTCATGGCGGCAAAAAGACCTTCAACTACAACGACCAGACGATCAGCATCACCTTGAAGCCGGGTGTGAAAGACAAGCAGAAGCTCAAGCTGCGGGGCAAAGGCCAGGAGAGCCCCTTCGGTGGCGAGCCGGGCGATTTGATCCTCGAGCTGAACCTCTCTGGCCACCAGCGCTACACCCGCGACGAAGATGATATCCACATCGACCTCCCGCTCGATTTCATCACCGCCACGCTGGGCGGGAAAATTCAAGTGGCCACGCCCCACGGCCCCGTGAAGTTGACCATACCCGCCGGCACCCAGAGTGGCAAGAAATTGCGCCTGAAGGGTAAGGGAATGCCGATTTTCAACAAAAGCGGGCAGTTTGGCGACCTCTATCTGAACGTCGCCGTGCAAACACCGACGAATTTGACAGCCAGCGAGCGCAAGATTTTTGAACAACTGAAAAACACGCGCCCACCCCGCACTGAATATTAATCGGTATGGATAACTCGCAGCAGATATACACAGCAAAAATCACTGCCGAGTTATAATTTTTGAACAAGTTGAAGTGGATGTGCGGGGTCGGCCTTCGGGTTGATCCCGCCTTTTTTTTGTGCCGCTGAGTAGTAGATGGACACGTGAGGGCAGTAAGCACCCCGATAGCTTTCACTATATTCTGAAAATTGTATATCTTGCGCTTGCAAACCCAAAACCTGTCTCCAAACATCATGAAAATCAACCTTGTCACGTACCTGCCTTCTGGCGAACAATCGAACACCCTGAAGCTGCTCAAGCACATGCTGACGCATCTGGAGGGCAAACACGAGATCGACCACGTAGACCTCTTGGCTAACCCGCCCAAGCACTTCGACGAGCCCGCCATGGCCGCCTACAGGATGCGCAACTTCGGTGGGCAAGAGATCACGGACGATATGAAAGCCGCTATTGCACCCATGGACGAGCTCACTGAGCGCCTGATAGCTGCCGATGTCGTCATCCTCTGCCACCCGATGCACAACTTCTGCTACCCCGGCCCGGTGAAAGTCTGGATCGATGCCGTGATGCAGCCCGGCAAAACCTTCACGTTTACCGAAACCGGCTGGAAAGGCCTGCTGCCCAACACCAAAAGCCTGACGGTGTACACCAGCTACGGCGATTACGCGCCCGGCGGTGGTCGCGAATGGCAGAACACCATCCCGACGCTCGCCAAAATCGAGTTCGAATATTTGGGTATGAGCGACGTCCGCACCATTGGTGCGAGCGTGGGTAACCCCGAGACGCTGGACGCTAACATCGCCAAAGGCATGGCCACCATCGACCAGACCTTCAAAGACTGGGGCTTGGTGTAGGCCACCCAAAGCCGACTGAGAAAAAGCACACCAATGGGCTGAAAATGATTATTTTCGGCCCATGCCTTTACTACTCATCACCGGCGTATCGCGCGGCATTGGCAACGCGATCGCCCAGCGCTACGAAGCCGAAGGATTTACCGTCGTGGGCTGCGCCAGCAGCGCGCAGAGCCTCCAAAAAGTGAACACCGACCACCCCGCCTGGCACATGACCCAGGTGGATGTCGGCGACAAAGCCGCCCTCAAACTGTGGGCCGCCAACGTGATTGATGAACACGGCGTGCCGGATGTGCTCGTGAACAACGCCGGCAAGTTTATCCCCGGCGCCATCCACGAGGAGCAGGACAGCGTCTACGAAGACACCCTGCGTGTGAACCTCGACAGCGCCTACTACCTCTCGAAGGCCATCATCCCGGGCATGAAAACCCGTGGCAGTGGGCTGCTCATCAACATCTGCTCCACGGCCAGCATCACGGCCTACCCCAACGGCGGCACGTATGCCATCTCGAAACACGCGATGCTGGGCCTCGGCCGCTGCCTGCGCGAAGAGCTGAAGCCGCACAACGTGAGCGTCGTCAACCTCCTCCCCGGGCCGGTGTACACCAGCTCGTGGGCGGGCGTCGACTTACCCGAAGAGCGTTTCATGGACGTCGAGCACATCGCCGAAATCGCGTGGCAGGCCCACGCGCTCGCCCCGCGCACGGTGCTCGAAGACGTCGTGCTGCGCCCGCAGTTGGGGGATATT
>CAZTEZ010000158.1:0-7190 GCA_964611815.1 uncultured Bacteroidia bacterium
GCCTTCCTCGGTTTGCACGTAAGAGCGTCCGAACTCGTCAATGAGGCGGTTGAATTGTTTTTCCGGGAATTGATACGCTTTCATACAGTCCGGGACGGTGGCTAAGGCGGCTTCTGACATAGGTACGGCAAAAAATGCTTCAAGTCCAATTTATGCGCTCGCCTTTCACGTCTTAACGCTTTTTTGACACAGTTTTGCACGCGCCGGATGATTCATTGCCAGCCGATGTGGAAGGCCGTAAGCAGGATCATCAATTTTGAACCAGAATTGACAGAATTAACCACAATCAAGCGGCAAATTCAATTCAATGAATTCTGTCAATTCTGTTAATTCTGGTTCTCCCCATCACTGTATCTTTACCCCCATGTTCGTCGAACCCCACCACCTGGACAGCGACAGCGGCTGGATTGAAGTCATCTGTGGCAGTATGTTTTCCGGCAAAACCGAGGAGCTCATCCGCCGGATGCGCCGCGCGGAGTTTGCCAATCAGAAGGTCCGCATCTTCAAACCCGCCACCGACACCCGCTATGCCGACGATGCTGTCGTCGCACACACGGGCAACCAGATTCCTTCAGAAACCGTCACTTCTGCCCGCCAGATTCTACTGATGCTCGGCGACGAGGAAGTCGTAGGCATCGACGAGGCGCAGTTTTTCGATGAGAGCATCGTTGAAGTTGCCAACGAGCTGGCGAACAGGGGCATTCGGGTGCTGGTCGCGGGGCTGGACATGGACTACCAGGGCAAGCCCTTCGGCCCGATGCCACAGCTGCTGGCCACCGCGGAGTTTGTTACGAAGCTGCACGCCATTTGTGTACGCACCGGCCGGCTGGCGCACTACTCACATCGTCTGGAAGGCCAAGACGCGAAACGCATCAAGCTCGGCGCACGCGAAGCCTACGAGCCGCTCTCCCGGCAGGCTTATTTGGAGGCTGTAAAACATACTAACAAATAAATTTTAAGTGATTTTTTTACGATTGAATATCATAAACAGCTTTGAGAATAGCACGAACCTCACTTTACATTCACTTCAAATGTTAAATTTCTCTCACAAGGTTGCATGTCTCAGAAAATAGTTTTTTTTAGCTGTTGCTTTTTGTTTCACTTAAATCTTAAAACCATGAAAAAGCAACACATGATTTTCCTTACTTTCATTCTTTTCACGAGCCTCTTGATGTGGGGTTGTACGAAGGAGGAAGTTGAAGTTACCCCTCAAACTGAAGAGCAGGCTTCTGTGAAGGAGCGGCGGGCGGCAGGGGTAAATACTGGTATAGTTTGTGACATTGCCAGACCGAAATTCGATTGTGAAAGAGGCTTTGGCCTTTGTAACTGCCGAGGGGGTAGCCCGTCAACTAACTCTGTGAGTGGTATTGCTTCTATAAACGGTAGCTATCTTGAAATTGAGTTTAATGATGACTCTTTATTCACTCAAGCGGCTTTCGGCTATGATAGCACTGAGCAAACGAAAATATCAAAAAGTGTGGCAAATGCCCTTGGCTATGAGTACATCATAGTCCAGCCTGGTACAGATGTGACTATTGTGGTTAATGAGAATTGCCAAGACGGCTGTGCAAGCTTGCTTATTGTGGACTCTGCAGTATTAGAGGATGAATGAGAATGGTTGACCAAAATCTAAACTCCCATCCATTCAGGGTGGGAGTTTCTTCCCTATAGAAAATGAAATACCTCATTGCAATATTAACAGCCTTGCTGTTACACTCCTGTAAAGTTAACGACTATTATCAAGAGGCTCACGAAACTGGATCGTATCAAAAACATGTTGTTGAGTACGATTCTAATTTGATTCGGAGTTACCTTATGGGTAGGTTCATTGGATCTGACTCATTAAGCGTTATGGAGGTTAATAGTCAGAAACTTGAAGCAGCAACTCGAAACCAGTCAATTTGGATTACTGCACTTAATCCAGGCTGCTCAGGGATGTATGGTTCTGGCGGGATTTTAGAAGAGTTAAATCAACTTGCAGATACCTCAGGAAAGCCACTGCTAATTCTATCAATACACTATCAAACAGAACTTTTGAGTCAAATAAAAGAAAACCTTAAATTTGAAACGCCTTTTCTAGTTGTGTCAAATGCTGATTATGGAAAAAGAAATACTGTCTTTAAAAGAGGCTGGGTACGTTTGTTTGAGGATTTGATGGAACAAAAATACCCGAAAGACTGCAATCACCTTCTCCTTCGCGCCGATGGCACCTGCGCCTGCCTGACTTACGACGGCGAGTTCAAAGAAATCAAGTAACCCATAAAGTTGCTCATGCGCACGTTGCTGTTTTTGTTCACCTCTCTACTCCTGACGTCTTGCATCATCCAATTTGATTACGGCGACCACTACGAAGATGCCCGAAATGCTGGACAGCTTGAGCGCTACGTGGAGCCCTTCGATGCCAGTGTGTTACTGTCGTATTTCGAAGGCAATTATTCTCATCCCGATTCCTTTTCGATGATGGAAGTAAATGCCCAGCAGCTCAAAACAGCTTGTGCTGGCAGGGATGTCTGGATTGAAATAGTAGTGCCGTCCTGCCCCGCTATGTACACAGATTGCGGCATCGTAAAGAATGCAAACACTTTGGCAGATACTTCCAATATCCCAGTGCTTGTCGTTGCCATGAGCTATCAGGCACCACTTGTAAAGGACATCCAGGATAGTCTGACATTTGAGTCACCGATGCTTGTGATTGATAACGCGACATAAAGCGACCGCATTAAAATCACACGCTCCAACGGAAAGATGATGCAGGAAGAGCTTGCCACAAAGAAAAGCTGGAAGTTAGACTGCAATCAACTCCTACTTCGCGCCAACGGCACCTGCGCCTGCTTGACTTATGACGGCGAGTTTCGGGAGATCGAGTGATGGGAACCATAATTTACAGAATTAGCAAAATTGACCAGAATTTCAGATTTTGAAAATTCTGTCAATTCTGAAAATTCTGGTTCGAATATAATCCTGAAAATCCCGCTCCTCAACAAATCCTGAAAATCCCGGGTCTCAATCACTCAATCCCCCGTTCATCAAGCGAGTCGCGGTACTTGTTCGCCTTTTCAACGTGCTGCTTGAACTCGTCGCGGCCGGAAAAGGCGTGGTAGCCCGGGCGGTCGAGGTCGGCAACGAAGTAGAAGTAGTCGTGGTCTTCGGCGTTTAGCACGGCGTCAATGGACGCAATCGAGGGGTTGTTGATCGGCCCCGGCGGCAAGCCCTTGTACTTGTAAGTGTTGTAGGGCGAGTCCGTTTCCAGGTGGCCGTATTTGATGCGGCGGATGGTGAAATCGCCCACCGCAAAGCGCACGGTCGGGTCGGCCTGCAGCTTCCAGTCTTCGCGCAGACGGTTGAGATACACCCCCGCGATGCGGGGCTTTTCGTCGTTTTTGCGCGTCTCCTCCTCCACGATGGACGCAATGACACTCACCTCTTTCGGGGTCAGGCCTGGCTTTTTCGCTTTGGCCAAACGCTCCTCCGTCCAGAATTTGTCGCGCTCTTTTTTGAGGCGCAATAGCAGTTCTTCGGCGCTGGTGTTCCAGTAGACCTCATAAGTGTTGGGCACGAAGAGCACCATGCGGTCGTCGGGTGAGAGGCCGAGGCTGTCTTTCAAGAACTGCTCGTCGTTGAGCTTCACGAGCAATTCGTAGCGCGTGAGTTTCAGCCCGCGGGTGAGCTTCCCGGCGAGATCGTCGAGACTGCGGCGGGTGGGCACCACGAGCTGCACGGGGTACTGCCGGCCGCCGTTGAGGTTGCGCAGCAGCGCGAAATTACTCATGCCTGGCTCCAGGAGGTAGCGCCCGGGTTTGATGTCGTTATGATACCCCAAGAGGCTGGCGAACATGCTGAAGCTGATGTTGCTGTGCATACCGCCCTTAGCATTGATGCTGTCCTGCACGGCGGTGAAATCCGCGCCGTCGTCGATGTACAGATACTGTGGCTCATCGGTGCGCACGTTGGGCCCAAAGGCTGCGGCTAAGCCCAGCGCACCCAGCAGAATCACGCAGCCCAGAATCCCGACACGCCACCAGACTTTGCGGCCCAGCACCCCACGCACACGGCGCTCGACCTCCGCTTCGGCGGCGGCCTGCTCGGCAGGAATCTGAACGCTGTCTTGGGGGTGGCTTTCGTCGCGCATCTTAGTGGCTTAACGCTCGAATTTAATGATTTCTTTCGGTCAAGTCTTCCGGCTAATCGCGGTACCCCCGTAGCGCGGGTGGCGCTGCGAAGGGGTCTTCATCATCCGTTGAGGCCGCGTCGGTGCTGTCGGTGAGCTCGGGTGCAGGCTCGGGCGCGTCGGCGGGGAAGAGCTCGGCCGGTAGCTTCTGCATGCCCAGTGCGATGCTCTGCACCGACTGTGCGGGTGACTCGCCTACTCTTGGCAGAGTAGCGAACAAGGCTGCGGACTGATAAGCACTCAGCTCCTGTACGGGCTTCTCGAAAATCGACAGACTCGCCTGCTGCACGCCAAACTGTTGTTCGCCGACCGGTAAGCTGTTCAAGTACACCTCCAGGATGCGCTTTTTGGGCCAGAAGATTTCGATCAGCAGCGTGAAATAGCCCCGGAAGACCGTCCGCACCCAGCTTTGCCCGTGGCCCACAAACACCTGGCTGGCGACTTGCTGGGTGATGGTCTGCTGGCCGGGCAGCTTCATTTTCGGCAGCTCGCCCTGCATCAGGGCCTTTTCACGTTGCTGCTGCACTTTCATGGGCAGGCCCACGCCACGGAAGTCGAAGCCCCAATGGTTCAAAAACGTCTCATCGTGCGCCACGATGGCAGCCTTCATCACCTGCACGTTCATCTCGTCGTAGCTCACCCACTCGCACTCGGCACCGCCCCCAAAAGTCGCGCCCACCACCTGCACGCCTGGTACGGGTGAGACGAATCGCAGCAGCACCACCCACAGGATGCTCAGCAGCACCAGCGTCCCCAGCACCCGCATGATGCGGCGCACAATCAGCAGGGAGAAGATGGTGGTGAGTAGGGGCATGTTTCGGAACCAGGATTCTCAGGATTCGCTTTGAACCAGGATTTTCAGGATTCTATAAAACGCCGTGAGGCGTCATCCCGAGCGGAGTCGAGTGATCCGAGCTAGCAGTAATCGCTGTCGACTCGGGTCTCTCCGCAAGGTCGAGACGACGGAAACGCCTTAAAAATTCGGCCGGTGAAAATACTTACTGTAAAACTCGTCCATGTACTCGACAACTTCCTCGGCGGTGTCGACGACCGTGAAAAGGTGTAGGTCTTCGGGTGAGATGTATTTCTCTTCGAGGAGGGTGTTTTTGATCCAGTCAACCATGCCGCCCCAAAAGTCTTTGCCAACAAGGATGATCGGGAAGCGGTCGATTTTGAGCGTCTGGATGAGCGTGAGGGCCTCGAAGAGCTCATCGAGCGTGCCAAAACCGCCGGGCACGACCACAAAGCCCTGGGCGTATTTCACGAACATCACTTTACGCACGAAAAAGTAGTCGAAGTTGATCATCAACGCATCGTCGATGTACTCATTGAAGAACTGCTCGAAGGGCAAAATGATGTTGAGGCCAACAGAGTGCGCGCCTTTGTTGTGTGCGCCTTTGTTGCCGGCTTCCATGGCGCCGGGACCACCACCCGTGATGATGCCATAGCCTTTCTCGGCGAGGGCTTCGGCGACCTCTACGGTGAGTTCGTAGTAGGGCTCGCCGGGTTGCGAGCGTGCCGAACCGAAGATCGACACGCAGGGGCCAATCTTGGAGAGCTTTTCGAAGCCTTCGACGAACTCGGAAACGATGCGGAAGATCTGCCACGAGTCCACCGCGCGACGTTCGCGGGTGTCTCGGGTTTTGTTCGTGAAGCCTTTGGGTAGGTAGTTGGGCCCGGTTTGGGGCTGTGTTTTGTCAGACATAGCGAGAAAAAACCCACACCTGCAACGGGCAGGTGTGGGCGTAAAATAGAAAGTTTTTAACTGTCAGTTCATCCGATGGTGGTTAAGCCTTATCCAGACGACCGTAAGTTGAACGGATTAGCGCTGTTCAAGGGACTTGAACTCACGCTTGTTGGGGCCGGTGTAGATCTGGCGCGGACGCGAAATGGGGTAGCCCAGCGTGTGGTGCTCTTTCCATTGTGCGATCCAGCCCGGCAGACGGCCAAGCGCGAACATTACGGTGAACATTTCGGTCGGGATGCCGATGGCGCGGTAGATGATGCCCGAATAGAAATCGACGTTCGGGTAGAGGCTGCGCTTGACGAAGTACTCGTCGTTGAGCGCCACTTCTTCGAGCTTTTTGGCAATCTCGAGCGTCTCGTCGTGGATGCCCAGCTTGTCGAGCACCGAGTCGCAGGCCTTCTTGATGATCTTGGCGCGCGGGTCGAAGTTCTTGTACACGCGGTGACCGAAGCCCATCAGACGGAAGGGGTCGTTTTTGTCTTTCGCTTTGTCGACGAACTTCGCGACATCGCCGCCATTGGCTTTGATGGCCTCCAGCATTTCGATTACGCTCTGGTTGGCACCGCCGTGCAGCGGGCCCCAAAGTGCTGTGATGCCTGCAGCAATCGACGCGTAGAGATTGGCATTCGATGAGCCCACGACGCGTACGGTTGTCGCCGAGCAGTTTTGCTCGTGGTCGGCGTGCAGAATGAGCAGCTTGTTCAGCGCGTCGATGATGACAGGGTCGGGCTCGTACTCATACGTGGGCAGCGAGAACATCTGGTACGCGAAGTTCTCGGTGTAGTCGAACTTGTTGTTCGGGTAAATGTACGGGTGCCCCTGCTTACGCTTGTACGTCATCGCGATCAGCGTCGGCAGTTTGGCGAGCAGACGGATGATGGTCTTCTCTTTGTCTTGCCAGGGGCGGTTGGAATCCAGGCTCTCGGGGTAATACGAGCTCATGGCGCAAACCGTGCTGGCCAGCATGCCCATCGGGTGAGCGGTCTGCGGGTAGCTCTCGAGCATGATCTTCGTGCCCTCGTGCACAATCGTGTGGTTGTTGATGAGCTTAGCGAAGCTGTCGAGCTGATCTTTGTTTGGCAGATCCTCGTTCAACATCAGGTAGAGCACCTCAGCAAAGCTGGCATTGTTAGCCAGGTCTTCGATCGCATAGCCACGGTAGCGAAGAATGCCCTCCTCGCCGTTGAGGAACGTGATTGCGGAAGTCGTGGAGCCGGTGTTTTTGTAACCGGGGTCAATCGTAATCAGGCCAGTTTCTTTGCGAAGACTGGAAAT
>CAZTEZ010000159.1:0-7180 GCA_964611815.1 uncultured Bacteroidia bacterium
CATCGGGGCCAGAAACAATCGTTTGACCGACTTCCAGTTTTTCGGGCGCCAAGATATAGCGCTTTTCGCCGTCAGCGTAGTGCAGCAGGGCGATGTTAGCGGTGCGGTTCGGATCGTATTGGATCGAATGCACTTTCGCGGGCACGCCGTGCTTCTCGCGCTTGAAATCGATTTCGCGATAGCGGCGCTTGTGGCCACCACCGATGTTGCGCACCGTCATACGGCCTTGCTTGTTTCGGCCGCCGCTGCTTTTCTTCTTTTTCACCAGCGGCTTGTGCGGACCTTCGTTCGGAGTCAGCTCCGCGAAGTCGTTCAGCGCAGCAAAGCGCATCGCCGGTGTCATTGGTTTAAGTTTACGAATACCCATAACGAGTTAAATTCTTAGCTTCTCAGCGGTGTGCGATTAGTTTTCGTAGAGGTTGATTTCCTGTTCACCCACGAGCGTGACCACGGCGCGCTTTTTGCGGCGGGTTTTGCCCTTGATGATGCGGGTGCGGGTGTATTGCAGCTTGCGCTCGGGGCGCTGGATGTAAGTGCGGCAAGTCAGAACCTCCACGCTGTATTTGGCTTCGATGGCTTTCTTGATCTCGACTTTGTTCGCGTCGACATCCACCTCGAAGGCATACTGCTTGTTGGCCTCACGCTCACCGAGGCGGGTGTACTTTTCTGTCAGTACGGGTCGGATGATTACAGACATGATTTTCAGGCTTAAGCAGTTATGACTTCAGAATTTCGTTCAGCGTTTCAATGGCGCCAGTTTCGGCCAGCAGCAGATCGGCGTTCATGATGTCGTAGGTGCTGGCGTTTTTGGCCGGCAGAATGGACACCTTCGGCAGGTTGCGAGCCGATTTGTAAGTCACCTGATCCGCATCGGCTGTCAGGACGAGGATCTTGCGGTCTGCGATGCTCAGGTTGCTGAGTACCTGCAGGAAATCCTTCGTTTTGGGCGTATTGCCGAGGCCGAAGCCGTCGATGATGCGCAGTCCTTCGTTCTGTGCTTTCAGGCTCAGGGCCGAGCGACGGGCCAGCTGCACCACTTTGCGGTTCAGCTTGTAGCCGTAGTCGCGGGGCTTGGGGCCGTGAATCGTACCACCGCCGCGGCGTGTACCACTGCGTGCAGAACCCACACGGGCGTTACCGGTGCCTTTCTGGCGATAGAGTTTCTTTGTAGAAAAGGAAACCTCTGCGCGGGTCTTCGTGCTGTGCGTACCCTGGCGCTGTTTTGCGCGGAAGTGGCGCACAGCCTGGTAAATCGCTTGTTGGTTGGGCTCGATGGCAAATACCTCGTCTGCCAGGCTGGCTTTGCTGCCAGTCGTCTTGCCTTTCGCGTTGTATACTTCAAGTTCCATGATGACGGGTCCTTCTGGCTTATTGTTCAATGAATAAATATGAACCCTTGTGGCCGGGCAGGCTGCCGGAAATCACCAGCAGGTTCTTTTCCGGAATCACTTTCAGAACGCGCAGATTCGCGACCGTGCGCTTGCGGTTGCCATGCTGGCCACCCATCTTCATGCCCTTAAAGACACGAGAGGGCGTAGAACCCGCACCGATAGAACCCGGTGCACGCAGGCGGTTGTGCTGGCCGTGTGTGGCCTGGCCAACACCGGCAAAGCCGTGGCGCTTCACAACGCCCTGAAAGCCTTTACCTTTCGTGGTGCCTTGCACATCCACGAACTGACCTTCTTCGAAGATCTCGACCGTAATCGAGTCGCCGAGATTGTACTCACTCGGGTCGAAATCGAATTCGGCGAGTACGCGTAGTGGGTCGATGCCAGCTTTTTTGAAGTGGCCTTGTTGCGGGGCGTTGGTGACTTTCTCTCGCTTTTCGTCGAAACCGACTTGCACGGCGTTATAGCCATCGGTTTCCTCGGTCTTCAGTTGTGTGACCAAGCAAGGTCCTGCCTCCACCAGCGTACACGGAATCTGTTTCCGATCCTCGTTGAAGAGGCTGGTCATCCCTAGTTTTTTTCCAATGATCCCAGGCATGGTTTCCGGAGTTTTTAAAGTTGTAGTTAGAGTAATAGTCGGATGTTAAACCCGATGTGATTGATCAGTCGAAATTGGCTTTGATCTCGACATGGACGCCCGTGGGGAGTTCCAGTTTCATCAGCGCGTCGATGGTCTTTGAGCTCTTGCTGTAGATATCGATCAGGCGCTTGTAGGTGTCGAGCTGGAACTGCTCACGCGACTTTTTGTTGACGTGCGGCGAGCGGTTGACCGTGAAGATGGCGCGCTCGGTGGGCAGCGGGATAGGACCGCTGACGATACCGCCACTGCTCTTCACCGTCTTCGTGATCTTGTCGCACGAGCGGTCGACCAGGTTGTGGTCGTAGCTTTTCAGTTTGATGCGAATGCGTTGATTCATAACGACTTATTGTTGTGCACTTACGCAGAAGCGCCGGTTACTTTTTCTACGATGTCTTGCTGAATGTTCGCCGGCGTGGGCTCGTAGTGGTCGAACTGCATCGTCGATGCAGCGCGGCCCGATGACAGCGTACGGAGATTGGTCACGTAGCCGAAGAGCTCAGAGAGCGGTACCATGGCAGTTATGACTTTGCCATTGCCACGGTCGGCCATGTTCTGTACCGTACCGCGACGCTTGTTCAGGTCACCGACGATGCCACCCATGTTCTCTTCAGGTGTTACCACCTCGAGACGCATGATAGGCTCCAGGATGACCGGCTTGGCCTTTTTGGCTGCGTTCTTGAATGCCAGGCGACCACACAGCTCGAATGAGAGCTGGTCGGAGTCAACCGGGTGGAACGAGCCGAAGAACAGACGGGCTTTGATGTTCTCGACGGGGTAGCCCGCGATAATGCCTTCTGTCATAGCGGCTTTGATGCCCTTTTCAACGGAGGGGATAAATTCCTTCGGAATTGCACCACCTTTGATGTCGTTCTCGAACTTGAAGCGAACGCCTTCTTCGCGCTCCTCTTCAGTCAAGTCGTTCTCGCGATCGAGCGGGCCGATCTCAACTTCAACGTGGGCAAATTTACCGCGACCACCTGTCTGCTTGGCATACTTTTCAGTGTGCTCCACAGAGGTCGTAATGGCCTCGCGGTAAGATACCTGCGGCTGACCTTCGTTTACTTCCACCTTAAACTCACGCTTGAGGCGGTCAACGATGATCTCCAGGTGAAGCTCACCCATACCAGAGATGATGGTCTGGCCAGACTCTTCGTCAGTGGCCACACGGAAGGTTGGATCTTCCTCAGCGAGCTTTTGCAGACCAGTCGACATCTTGTCGGCGTCGGCTTTGGTCTTGGGCTCAACTGCAATCTGGATAACGGGCTCGGGGAAAGTCATTTCCTCGAGTACGATCGGGTTGTTTTCGTCGCAGAGCGTGTCGCCCGTGCGCACGTCTTTGAAGCCAACCACGGCCGCAATGTCACCGGCTTCTACCTTGTCAATCTGCTGGCGGTCTTTCGCGTGCATCTGGAACAGACGGCTGATACGTTCTTTGTTGTCAGAACGCGTGTTTTTGACATAAGAGCCAGCGTCGAGTACGCCAGAGTAAACGCGGATGAAGGCCAGGCGACCAACAAAGGGGTCGGTTACAATTTTGAACGCGAGTGCTGCAAACGGCTCATCGTCAGCGGCTTTGCGGGTCACTTCCTCGCCCGTGTCGGGGTGTGTGCCAGCAGTGGGCGGCAGGTCGAGCGGAGAGGGGAGGTAGTAGCACACCGCATCGAGCAGCGGCTGAACCCCTTTGTTTTTGAAAGCCGTACCGCAAAGCATAGGAACAATGCTCATGTTCAGCGTGGCCTCACGGATGCCCTCGCGGATATCTTCCTCAGTCAGTGAGTCAGGATCTTCGAAGTATTTCTCCATCATAGCCTCGCTGGACTCACCAACGGCTTCGAGAAGTTTCTCGCGGTACTCGTTGGCCTGATCGACCAGATCAGCCGGAATGTCTTTGTACTCCCAGCTGGCGCCGAGGTCTTCCGAGTTCCAGATGATTGCTTTCATCGTCACGAGGTCGACAACGCCTTCGAAGTTCTCTTCAGCACCGATCGGAATCTGCAGCGGAACGGGGTTGGCACCCAGGCGCTCCTCGATGTCTTTTACAACAGCGAAGAAATCGGCACCCATACGGTCCATTTTGTTTACGAAGCCCATGCGGGGTACGCGGTACTTAGTCATCTGGCGCCATACGGTCTCAGATTGCGGCTCTACGCCACCAACCGAGCAATATACGGCCACCGCACCGTCGAGTACGCGCATCGAACGCTCTACTTCAACCGTAAAGTCAACGTGGCCGGGCGTATCGATGATGTTAATCTGAAACTCCTGCTCTTCCTGTGCAATGTCGCGCAGAACCCAGGTGGTCGTTGTCGCAGCAGAGGTAATCGTGATACCACGCTCTTGCTCCTGCTCCATGTGGTCCATGGTAGCAGCGCCTTCGTGTACCTCACCGATCTTGTGCGATTTACCGGTGTAGTACAGAATACGCTCAGTGGTGGTCGTTTTACCCGCGTCGATGTGGGCAGAGATACCAATGTTGCGCAAATACTTGAGTGTGACCTTTTCAGGCATGGGTGAAAAATCTTTGTCGGGTTGTGGAAAGGAGAGTTGCTACCAGGGTAGCGGGAGTTGAATCTTGTATAATCTCTGTGGGCTTAGAAGCGGAAGTGCGAGAAGGCTTTGTTGGCTTCAGCCATGCGGTGGGTGTCTTCTTTACGCTTCACAGCAGCGCCTTCACCTTTGTGAGCAGCGACCAGCTCGCCGGCTAGGCGTTGCGCCATCGTGCGCTCGCCGCGCTTGCGCGAGAAGTCGATGAGCCACTTCATACCCAGCGCTACGCGACGTTCGGGACGTACTTCCGTAGGAATCTGGAAGGTTGCACCACCGACACGGCGGCTGCGAACCTCAACGGCAGGCATGATGTTGTTCAGCGCCTGCTGGAATACTTCGAGGCCGTTTTCGCCTTCCAGTTTGCTCTCTACGATGTCAAGTGCGTCGTAGAAGATGTTGAAAGCGATCGACTTTTTGCCGTCGCGCATCAGCTTGTTGACAAACTTGGTGACGAGTTCACTCCGGTACTTGGGGTCCGGAACGATGGGGCGAACGGGGGCTCTGTTATTACGCATGGTTTCTTTTCTCGCGGGTGTTGATCAGCTATTCCTACTATTACTTAGCTCTTGGGTGATTTTGCACCGTACTTCGAGCGGCCTTGCTTACGGTCCTGAACGCCGGCAGTGTCAAGCGCGCCACGAACGATGTGGTAACGCACACCCGGCAAATCCTTTACACGACCACCACGAACAAGCACGATTGAGTGCTCTTGGAGGTTGTGGCCTTCGCCCATGATGTAGGCGTTCACTTCCTTGCCGTTCGTGAGTTTAACACGAGCCACTTTACGCAAGGCCGAGTTCGGCTTTTTGGGTGTAGTGGTGTAAACACGCGTGCAAACGCCGCGGCGTTGCGGGCAAGAGTTCAGTGCTGGCGACTTACTCTTCTTTTTGGTGACTTTGCGGCCCTTGCGAACCAGTTGTTGAATAGTAGGCATAAACCCTAATTTTTTGAGCCCTGCAAAGCTAGCAGGAGGTTTTTGATTTTTCAAGTCAAAAAAACGCCGGTCAGCAGAGCAAATAGCCCGTTCTGCTGTCCAACGCCCGTTTAGATGATGCTCTGGTTTTCAATCTGACGCGTATTGTATGCGCTTGTTGCGATTGAACCGGGAGCGTCGCCTAAAGCGAGTCGCAAATTTAGGGAGCAGTTCCGGAAAAATCTAATTATCAGCACCCTTTTTTATGGGCGTCGATACGACAACCGCTCTTCTCCGGAACTGGGGCCGCGAGACTAGCACAACCACTCCTTATTATAAGAGAAAAGATTTGCTCTCCTCTAGCGAGGAATCACATGGCATACTGTGCAGTAAACCGCCATGGCACGTATGTTTGCACTGTAATATTCGCACCTCGCGTAAAATTCAGACCGTATGTGGATCCACGACCACCTGCCACCCATCATTCTAGGGACCGGCTCGCCTCGCCGGCACGAGATTTTCGAGCGCCTGGGCCTTACTTTTGAGATCGCCAAGGCCGATCTCGACGAGCGCTGGCCCAAAGACATGCCGCACGCATACGTCGCCCAACACCTGGCTGAGCAGAAGCGCGCCGCTATTCTCCACGCGTTGGAAGATACTGCGCGAGAGAAGCTCTTGGTGACGGCGGACACCGTTGTGCTCATTGATGGTCAACTTCTGGGCAAGCCGGCTGGCCGCGAGGAGGGCCGTCGGATGCTCGAACAGCTTTCAGATAGCACGCATACGGTCGTGACCGGGGTGGGGCTGGCGTATCGTGGACATACGCATGCCTTCAGCGCCACGACCCGTGTGACGTTTCGCGCGCTATTAAACGAGGAAATAGAGAGTTACCTCGACAGCTACCAGTACGCGGACAAAGCCGGTGGCTACGGCATCCAGGACGGCATCGGGCTCGTGGGTGTCACGCGAATCGAAGGCTGTTTTTACAACGTGCTGGGCTTCCCAGCCAGCCGTTTCGTTGGCGAATTGCGCGCATTTCTGAAGCAGGTGAAAGCAGATGCCTGAGTGTGAGCACCTCGCCTCAAAGCCCGACAAAAATCTGCACGTACTGCTTGCGCTGAAATAAACGCTTGCTATCTTTGCATCCACTTCGAACGAAGACGGAGGTGATGTAGCTCAGTTGGTAGAGCAGTGGATTGAAAATCCATGTGTCGGCAGTTCGATTCTGCCCATCACCACACTGCAAATTCCAAAACGCCTGAAGTTTAACTTCAGGCGTTTTTGTCATTTATATAGAAAGGAAGTACTACCAACGGCTAAGGATTTCGATTTTAGTTTTGGGATTTTGGTCGTCGCGAGGATCAATAGCCGTGTTGGCTTTAACGACAAGCTCAATTGGCTTTCCAGATTGTTTGAGGCAGAGATCAATGTTGTTGTCGTTATCATCCAAATCGGCTAGTTGATAGGGCGATACCTTCAGCGTGTCTTTGCCTTGTACTAAGGTAACTTCAAAGCGATCTAACTCATTGTCGCCTAATTCCTCGCCATTCAAAGCTCTAACGCCGCCCGACCAAACGGCCTTGACGACAGTTTTGGTAGCTTCTCTTGGGCAATCACAGCCCTGCCCGCTTTCAACGTGTAATGCCCCCCAAAATTTAGACAGCCCAATAAGAAAACCTGAGAACGAAAGCG